>JAUNKK010000079.1 GCA_030532825.1 Propionibacteriaceae bacterium | reverse complement strand
CGTCGATGATGTCGTGAGCCTTGACGCGGTACGACGGGATGTTCACCTTCTGGCCATTGACCAGGAAGTGGCCGTGGACGACGAGCTGGCGGGCCTGGCGGCGGGTGGCCGCGAAGCCAGCGCGGTACACGACGTTGTCGAGACGCGATTCGAGGATCTGCAGCAAGGTGTCACCGGTCTTGCCGGGGAGACGGTCAGCCTCCTCGTAGTAGCGACGGAACTGCTTCTCCAACACGCCGTAGGCGTAGCGGGCCTTCTGCTTCTCCTTGAGCTGCAGCGAGTACTCGGAGTCCTTAGTGCGGCCGCGGCCGTGCACGCCGGGCGGGTACGGGCGGCGTTCGAATGCCTTGTCATTGCCGACCAGGTCGGTCCCGAGGCGACGGGACTTCTTGGTCATGGGGCCGGTGTAACGAGCCATTGTGTATCAGTCCTTTGCTTCTCGTGCCGATCAGACGCGACGACGCTTCGGCGGGCGGCACCCGTTGTGCGGCACGGGGGTCACGTCGGAGATGGCCCCGACCTCGAGCCCCACGGCACCCAGCGAACGGATCGCGGTCTCACGGCCCGATCCCGGGCCCTTGACGAACACGTCGACGCGCTTCATGCCGTGCTCCATGGCACGACGTCCCGCGGCCTCGGCGGCCATCTGGGCGGCGAACGGCGTCGACTTGCGGGACCCCTTGAAGCCGACGGTGCCGGCGGAGGCCCAGGAGATCACGGCCCCGTTGGGGTCGGTGATCGAGATGATCGTGTTGTTGAAGGTGCTCTTGATGTGAGCCTGTCCGGCGAGGACGTTCTTCTTCTCCTTGCGGCGCACCTTGGTCTTGGCGGCCTGCTTGCGGCTAGCGGTTGCCATCAGTAGTCATATCTCCTGTCTTCGCATCCCCCAGCGGGTCAGCGTGCCTTCTTCTTGCCGGCCACGGCCTTCTTCTTACCCTTTCGGGTGCGAGCATTCGTGCGGGTGCGCTGGCCACGGACCGGGAGGCCACTGCGGTGGCGACGTCCCTGGTAGTTGCCGATCTCCACCTTGCGGCGAATGTCGGCGGCAATCGTGCGGCGGAGGTCACCTTCGATCTCGTAGTTGCCTTCGATGTGATCACGCAGTGCGACGAGCTGCTCGTCGGTGAGCTGGTGGACACGGAGATCGCCACTGATTCCGGTGGCGGCGAGGGTTTCGGCGGCGCGGGTACGGCCGACGCCGAAGATGTAGGTGAGAGCGACCTCCAGGCGCTTGTCGCGCGGCAGGTCGACACCAACGAGGCGTGCCATGTTTTACCTTTCAGATCGTTCGGTCCCGGCGGGTTGAGGCCCGTTCAGGTCGGGGACCGCGAAGGTGTGCGGCGTGTCGCGTCCCCTCCTGGCGCGCGACGGCTGGTTCACCGTCGCAGAGGGGCCTTGGCCTTCGTCCAAGGGTCGGGAGTCACTGGTTGGCAGTGGCCCTTGCGTTCACGTTGTTTTGAGTTGTCTGGCGGGCTGGGCGACCTGACCCGTTCCGCGATGCTCTGCGAACCCAGCCGGGCTGGTCAGCCCTGGCGCTGCTTGTGGCGCGGGTTGTCGCAGATCACCATCACACGACCGTGCCGGCGGATAACCTTGCACTTGTCGCAGATCTTCTTGACGCTCGGCTGAACCTTCATTCGAGCAACCTTTTCAATCGGCGACTGGGCAGTTGGCTGCCCAATCTGTGGTGGATGAGTTGGTCGAATCGCCGGAATCGCGCAGGCGCGCGCGAGTGCTCGGACGGAGACGACCGACGGCCAAGCTTACGTTATGAGCCAAGGAATCACCAAAAACTGCAAGTGCCGCCACCGCCGCCTCAGCCAGGACCCCACCCAAGCGTTTTCTCTTCCTGCACGCGGGACGTTCACGAGACGCTCATCGCCACCCAACTCCCAGCGGCCGGCTTCTCCCTGCACGCAAGACGTTCGCGAGCGCCGAGCGTGATCCTGGCGGGTTTCTCCTCGCACGCGGGGCGTTCGCGCCTGGCCTAGCTGGCTGCTGTAGCCCCTGGAGGGTTTCTCCTCGCACGCGGGGCGTTCGCACCGTCGCCTGGGTCCAGCGCCACCCACGCGTTTTCTCTATCCTGTCCCATCTGGACACCCTGCCCCTGCCTCTCAGCTTGTCGCCCTCCCCCATCGCTGCTCCCTGCCCCACCCTCAGTCACCCTCCCCATCACCGCTCCTCCTGTGCACGAAACGCCGCGCGATGCACCAACCGCGGCCCCATCCCCGTCCCCCACTGCATCTGACGGCGATTCGTGCACACCACTCAGCCCAAGACAACCCGCACGGCATCCCACCACCCCAACCTCCAACCGCACCCCTCCCCCGTGCACGAAACGCCACACGATGCACCAATCGGCAACGAGAACCCCACCCTCGCTGCACCCAATGGCGATTCGTGCACACGGGGCGAGGGGGCGAGGGACGGACGGGGGGGATGAGAAACGCCCGGCACTGGGCCGGGCGTTGATAAAGCTGTGGGGAAACCCCGCGGTTACTTGTGGCGGTAGACGATGCGACCCCTGGTCAAGTCATAGGGGGAAAGCTCGACGACCACCCGGTCGGCGGGCAGGATCCGAATGTAATGCTGCCGCATCTTGCCACTGATGGTGGTCAGCACTTTGTGGCCGTTGGCCAGTTCCACTCGAAACATTGCGTTAGGCAGTGCCTCGACCACGGTCCCCTCAAGTTCGAGGGCTCCTTCTTTCTTCGCCATGTGCTCTCATTCGTCGATCGACCCCGGGTACTCGGGTGGCCGCGCGCGGCCGCTGGTTGTCGAGAGTCTACGCGTCCCCTTACAGTGCCCCAAATTGGGTACCGATTACTCCACCGTCCCGCCCGGCTCCTCAGGGGGCGTAACGTACAGCCATGGATTACTTTGCTGTGCATTACACCTATGTCGACGACGCCGAAAAGATCGCCGAGCACCGGCCAGACCACCGGGCTTTCCTGAGCGGCCTCACCGACAAGGGCCTCATCGCGGGTGGCGCCTACCCAGAGGCCACGCCCCCATCCGCGCTCCTGATCGTGCGGGCTGAAAACGCGGACGCAGTCGAACTCTTGCTGGCCGACGATCCCTTCCGCCAGCGAGGAGTGCTGGCCAACACCCGGATTGTCCGCTGGACCCCGGTTGTTGGTGTGTTCGCGGACTGATCAATCATTCGTCAAGCCAGGCGGAGAGGTCACTCACGACCTCTCCGCATTGGTTTTCACCGCAGATCTCGTGCCGCACCCCGCGCCAGTTCCTGAAGGCGACGTCACGCGCCCCGGAATAGCAGGGTGCCCGCTGCGACCCGCGCAGCCCTCACGTCACGTTCTGTGCCACGATCAATCGTCATCCCATCCACCGGTCCCAGCCCGCGCGATCTCGAAGTGCCTCCCAGCCCCGCTTTTGACGAAGCCGTCGGGCCCTGGCCGCACCCGGAATCGCGGCCCCCGCCGCCGGTGGGCTCCGGTGCGGCTTCGCGGCATCATTGCCAAACTGTTCGGAGCGGGCCGAGGCGCCGGTGGCACACAACGCCCTATCTCGCCTGGCGACCGCACATCACCACAGCAGGAGACCTGCCAGTAGCCCTATCAGGAACAGCAGCAGCACTGCTCCGCCCGCCGCGGCAAGACCAATCAGCACAATGTTGCTCGGGGGCCTGCTCACGTTGACCTGGCCCGCCGGAAGATGTCCGGTGCCGACGATGGCCGGGGTGTCCACGATGGGGGCGGGCAGCGTCTCCACCACAGGCACCAACTCCCCCAGCGTCTTGGCCTGGTAGATCACCTGCATGGCGTCCTGGTACTCGGCCAGTTCCATCCGCCCTTCGGCATAAGCATCCGAGACCCGCCGGGTAAGGGCATCGCGTTCGACCTCATCGACGGCGTCACCGGCGCGCTGCACGTATTTGGACGACGGCGGAAGCTTGTTCATGCCCCCATCGTAGGAGTCGGCACCGTCAATCGTTGATAGGCCCGAAGGGCACACCCCGGGCAACGAGCTCTGCCTCGCCGCCATCCGGCTCGGTCAGCACCCACAGGCCGCCTTCGGTGATAGCGACGGTGTTCTCCCAATGGGCGCCGCGGGCGCCGTCGCGACTCAGCACCGTCCAGTCATCCTCAGCCACAATCGTCAGATGCCGACCGAGGGTCAGCATCGGCTCAATGGCGAGGGTCATCCCGGCCTTCAGCCTGGGGGTGGGTCGACGCTGGGTCTGGTTGGGCACGTCGGGGTCCATATGCATGGCCGACCCGATGCCGTGGCCGGTGTACTCACGCAGCGAGCCGTAACGGCGCCGATGCCGGCGGACGCTGGTTTCAATGGCCCGAGAGATGTCCCCCACCCGGCCCCCCTCACGCATCGCGGCGATCCCCGCCCACAGCGCCTCCCGGGTGGCTTCAATCAGCTTCAAGTCCTCCTCGCGTGGCGTACCGACCACGAAGCTCCTGGCCGCGTCCCCGTGCCAGCCGTCGACGACAGCCCCGAAGTCGATGGACACGAGATCGCCGTCCTCAATGACTCGCCCACCAGGGACACCATGCACCAGCTCTTCATTGACGGAGATGCAAGCGACGCCGCTGAACGGGCTCCCGTACTCCGCGCCATAGCCGAAGAAGTTCGACTCGGCGCCGACTTCGTCTAGGAGCGCGCGTCCGACCGCATCAATCTGGGCGGTGGTGACGCCGACGACCGTGGCTGCCTGCATCCGGCGCAGCCCCTCGGCGACGACCAGCCCCGCAGCCCGCATCTTCACCAGTTGTTCGGGAGTCTTGATCTCGATGGTCATGACCGCCTGTGAGCTTCGACCGCCTCCAACATCCGCTCACGCACCTCGTCCACGGTGCCACTGCCCTCGACCTCGACCAGTAGTCCTTGGCGTTCGTAGTGGAACAGCAGCGGCGCGGTCTGACCGGCATAGACCTCCATGCGGCGGCGGATGGTGTCCTCGTTATCGTCGGCCCGACCTTCCTTTGCGGCGCGATCCAGCAGCCGGGCAACAAGCAGGTCAGGTTCCACCATCAGAGAGACGACGGCGTTGAGGCGCCGACGCTGCCCCTCAAGATGGCGGTCTAGGAAATGAACCTGATGCATCGTGCGCGGGAAGCCGTCCAGCAGAAACCCGGACTCGCAGTCCGGTTCTGCCAACCGCTGGGCGACGATGGCTTCGGTGATGTCGTCGGGCACGTACTCCCCGGCATCAATGAGAGCCTTGACTTTCACCCCGAGATCGGTGGCCTCGCGAATATTGGCGCGAAAGATGTCTCCTGTGGAGATGGCGGGTACCTCGTAGGCGTTGGACAGGGCCGATGCCTGGGTGCCTTTACCTGCTCCAGGGGCACCCATGATCAGCATTCTCATCGGAGGAATCCCTCGTAGTTACGCTGCTGCAGCTGGCTCTCGATACGTTTGATGGTATCAAGACCCACGCCGACGATGATCAGGATTGAGGTGCCGCCGAAGGGGAAGTTCTCGTTCGCGCCAACGGCAATAAACGCCAGGGTCGGGATCAACGAGATCACCGCCAGATATAGCGACCCAGGCGCGGTCAATCGGTTGAGCACGTAGCTGAGGTAGCGGGCGGTGGGCGCACCGGCCCGGATGCCGGGAATGAACCCGCCGTACTTCTTCATATTGTCTGCCACTTCCTCCGAGTTGAAGGTGATGGCGACGTAGAAGTAGGCGAAGGCAATGATCAGCAGGAACTGAAGTGTCCCGTACAACCAGCCATTCTGGTTGAAGTTCGCGCCGATCCACTGCCCGAGCGACGACTCGGGACGGAAGGTGGCGTACAGCATCGGCAGGTACAGGATGGAGCTGGTGAAGATGACGGGAATAACGCCAGCTTGGTTGACCTTCACTGGGATGTAGGTGGTAGACCCCCCGACGAGTCGCCGCCCCACCATGCGTTTCGCGTATTGCACGGGCACGCGGCGTTGTCCCTGCTCGATAAACAGGATGCCCAGCATCACGAGAAGACCCATGGCTGTGATCGCCAGGAACAGGAACCAGCCGGTCGCGCCCGGGTGGGACTCCTTGATCGACCACAGACCGGCCGGGAAGGAGGCGGCGATCTGGGTGAAGATCAGCACCGACATGCCGTTCCCAACGCCCCGTTCGGTGATGAGTTCGCCCAGCCACATGATGACGACGGTGCCCGCGGTCATGGTCATCACCATGGTGATGAGCGGGAACAGTTCGTGGGTGTAGAGGATGCCGGGGCAGTTCAGCAACTGGCCGGTGCGCGCCATCGTCACGAATGCCGTCGCCTGAAGCAGCGCCAGCACCAGCGTGAGGTAGCGGGTGTACTGGGTGATCTTGGCCTGCCCGGAGGCGCCCTCCTTCTTGAGGGCCTCCAGCCTCGGAATCACGACGACGAGCAGCTGCAGGATGATGGAGGACGTGATGTAGGGCATCACGCCGAGCGCAAAGATCGTCAGGCGCAGCAGCGCACCACCGGAGAACAGGTTGATTGTGGAGTACAGACCAGCCTGCGGACCGGTGTTAGCGGACACTACACATTGGTTGAGCGCCTCAATGTTCACGTTCGGGGAAGGGATGGTGGAACCGAGTCGGAACACCAGGAGGATCCCCAGCGTGAAGAAGATCTTCTTGCGCAGTTCAGGTGTCTTGAACGCGCTGGCGAAGGCGGAGAGCATCCGGCCCCTCTTTCAGTATCTAGGCAAACGGCTCGTCACCCAGCTCAGGCAACTTACGCAGCGTACCAAGGGGCATGCACATTACCCAAGGCAGCGCCTCCCTCGCTTCAGGTTCGGGCAGGAGAGGCCGCCGCTGGCCCGCGATCCGCCGTCGGCCAGTTCAACCGGGCTGCCGCGGGATGCTATCCGTATCGGCCGGGCTCCCTTCTACTCTTTGGCCGCCCGGCTCACTGTTTCTGCTGGGAGATTGTTCAGTCCGAATTAAACCTCGTATTATGGGCCTCCGGTTCCTGCATTTCGTGCGGGCGCCACCTGGGGGGAGATATGTCAGGTTCAGCCGCGTCGGCATCTTTGCCACGCCCATCAGCTGCGTCCATCGTTCACCATGTTGGCCTCGCCCACCGCATAGTTCACCGCGGTCGCAGGCACCGCTATCCCGCGTGCGTATTGGAGAGGTCATGAGTGAATCACCCGGTCTTGAAGTGCTGGAACAGCCCGCCAAGCCCCGGCGGCGGCGACGGCGAGGGGCCGGCTTCGTGTTGCTCTTGGCAGCAATCGGTATTCTCGTTCTGGCCCTAGGAATCGCGACGTTTTACATTGGTCGCTCATTGACAGCCCTGAATGACATCACCCGGGATTCCTCGCATAACCTCTCGGACTATCCGGGACGGCCTTCCGCCCCTGCATCGGCCCCCAGCGCCCAGCAGTCTCCGGTCAACTTCGTGCTGCTGGGGACCGACGAGCGCGGGGCCGATGACACGGGGCGCAGCGACGCACTGATGCTGGCCCATCTCTCCGGTGACCGAAAACACTTGTACATCATTTCGTTTCCCCGAGACATGTGGGTGCCGATTCCCGAGCGCGGCGACGGCAAGATCAATTGGGCCTACGCCTTCGGCGGGCCACCGCTGACTGCTCGCACCTTGGAGCAACTAACCGGGAGCCGCATCGACCATGCCGTCTCCATCAACTTCGAGGGGTTCATTCGGCTGACAGAAACCCTGGGTGGCGTCACCGTCAACAACCCCTGGGAATCCGAAGGCACGCCCGGGCATCGTTTTCCGCAGGGCAATATCACCTTGAAGGGTGAGGACGCGTTGATCTATGTCCGTGAGCGAACCGTGTTGCCGAATGGGGATTTAGATCGTGCCTATCGCCAAAGGTCCATGGTGAAGGCCATCCTGCAGCAGGCTCTCCGGCCGAAGGTGCTAGCCAATCCCGTCACCTTTTCGGATTTCGTGGGCCAGTTCAGCGACACGCTGACTGTGGATGAGGCCTTGACGACCGAGGCCATCACATCCCTCGGAATGTCGCTGCGCTTCGACGGCGCCGACTCCGTGCGCCTGCTGCAGGCCCCCGTCGCGGGCTGGGGTACTGTCGGCGACCAGGCGGTCGCTGTTGTCGATACCGAGGGTATGGCAGAGCTGTCGGTCGCCCTCACCGGCGACGCCATGGAAAGCTACTACCAGGCCCATAGCTAGCACACGTCACGCCGCAACAACGACAGCTGGCCGGGTCCCGCGGGGACCCGGCCAGCTGCTTCAGGACGCTCAGGCCTCGACAGCGGAACCACCAGCCGCTGCCAACTTCTCCTTCGCCGAGTTCGAGAACGCATCAGCGGTCACGTTCAGCGCCACGTCAATGTCGCCGCCGCCCAGCACTTTGACGAACTTTCCGCTACGCACAGCCCCAGCCTCGACGAGGTCCTCGACGGTGACAGCGCCGCCCTTGGGGAACAGCTCGGCCAAGCGGCCGACGTTAACGACCTGATACTCGATGCGGAAGGGGTTTTTGAAGCCCTTGAGCTTCGGGATCCGCATGTGCATCGGCATCTGGCCGCCCTCGAAGTTCGCCGGGACGTTCTTGCGAGCGCCGGTACCCTTCGTGCCGCGACCAGCGGTCTTGCCCTTGGAACCCTCGCCACGGCCCACGCGGGTCTTGGCGGTGTTGGCGCCCGGGGCGGGGCGCAGGTCATGAATCTTGAGAGCCATTACTTGACCTCTTCCACTTCCACGAGGTGGGCGACAGTGCGGATCATGCCGAGCACCTCGGGACGGTCCTCACGCACAACCGACTGGCCGATGCGCTTGAGCCCGAGGGTACGCAGCGTCGCCCGCTGGTAGTCCTTGCCGCCGATCCCCGACTTGATCTGGGTGATCTTCAATTCGGCCATCAGTGAGCCACCTCCTCCTTGCGCGCGCGGAGCAGTGCCGCCGGAGCGACATCCTCCACCGGCAGGCCGCGGCGCTTGGCCACGGCGTCCGGATCCTCCAGCTGCTGCAGCGCATCCACCGTCGCGTGCACGACGTTGATGGCGTTAGCTGAGCCGAGGGACTTGGCCAGCACGTCATGCACACCAGCGCATTCCAGGACCGCGCGGGCGGAGCCACCGGCGATGACGCCGGTACCGGCGGAAGCCGGACGCAGCAGCACCACGCCTGCGGCTTTTTCACCCTGCACCGGGTGCGGAATCGTCCGCTGGATCAGCGGCACGCGGAAGAAATGCTTCTTGGCCTCTTCAACGCCCTTGGCGATGGCGGCTGGCACCTCCTTCGCCTTGCCGTAGCCCACACCGACCATGCCCTCGCCGTCACCGACGACAACCAGCGCGGTGAAGCTGAAGCGACGACCGCCCTGGACGACCTTGGCGACACGGTTGATGGCCACCACGCGTTCGAGGTACTGGTTCTTGTCTTCCTTGGGAGCCTGGCCACGACGATCGTCACGGCCACGACGCTCCCCACCGCGGCGATCGCCGCGCTGCTGGGTTTCACTCATCGTGTTCCCTATCCTCTCGTCGTTCTCAGAATCCGAGACCGGCCTCGCGGGCCGCGTCAGCGAGCGCCGCGATCCGGCCGTGGTATTTGTTGCCGGCCCGATCAAGGACGACGTTCTCAATGCCAGCGGCCTTCGCACGCTGCGCGATGAGTTCGCCCACCTTGCGGGCCTTCTCGGACTTGTCGGCTTCCAGCGCCCGCAGGTCGGCTTCCATGGTGGAGGCCGAAACCAGGGTGCGGCCGACGGTGTCGTCGATCACCTGCACGAACATGTGGCGCGACGACCGGGTGACCACCATGCGAGGCCGCTCGGCGGTGCCGTTGATCTTCTTGCGCCCACGTAGCTGACGGCGAGCCTTGGACGCGGCCTTCGCCGCCAGGCTCTTGCGCATGCCAAGCGAGATAGCCATTACTTACCAGCCTTTCCGGCCTTGCGGCGGACGTGCTCGCCCGCGTAGCGAACGCCCTTGCCCTTGTACGGCTCAGGCTTGCGGATCTTGCGGATGTTCGCGGCAGTCTCACCGACAAGCTGCTTGTCGATGCCAGCCACCGTGAACCTCGTCGGGGTCTCGACGGTGAACGTGATGCCTTCGGGCGCGTTCACGACCACGGGGTGCGAGAAGCCGAGCGCGAACTCCAGCTGGGTGGGGCTCTTCGAGACGACGCGGTAACCGACGCCGACGATCTCCAGCTTTTTCTCGTAGCCCTGGGTGACACCGGTGACCATGTTCGCCACCAGAGTCCGGGTCAGGCCGTGCAGGGACCGGGACAGGCGCTCGTCGTTGGGACGCGACACCTCCAGTTCGCCCTTGTCGTTCTTGGTCACCGAGATGGGCTCGCGAACAGTGAACTTCAACTCACCCTTGGGGCCCTTGACCGCCACTTCCTGGCCGTCGAGCTTGACCTCAACGTTCGACGGGACCGCGACGGGGAGCTTGCCAATACGTGACATGTTCTATCTCCTTTTCAGTCTCGTCGGGTCACCAGACGTAGGCGAGGACTTCGCCGCCTACGGATTTGGCGTTTGCTTGCTTGTCGGTCAGCAGGCCCAGCGAGGTGGAGATGATGGCGATGCCGAGACCGCCGAGCACCTTCGGGAGGGCGTTGGCCTTCGCGTAGACGCGCAGACCGGGCTTGCTGATGCGTCGCAGGCCGGCGATGGAACGCTCGCGGGAGTCACCGTATTTGAGAGTGATCTTGAGCACCTTGCCGACCTGCCCTTCGACCTCGGTCAGTTCGAAGTTCGAGATGTAGCCCTCGGCCTTCAGAATCTCCGCGATGCCGACCTTGATCTTCGACGACGGCATGGTCGTCGACTCCTGGTACGCCTGGTTGGCGTTACGCAGACGCGTGAGCATGTCTGCGATGGGATCAGTCATTGTCATGGCTGTTTGGCTTCTTTCTCGCCCCGGTTTCCCGCATCAGGACCTGGGGCAAATTGAATCTGGAAGTTCTCTTCGTGGCCCGGGTTCACCAGGACGACTTGGTCACGCCGGGAAGCTGACCGGCATGGGCCAGTTCGCGCAGGCAGACACGGCACAGACCGAACTTGCGGTAGACCGACTTGGGACGTCCGCAGCGGTTGCAGCGGGTGTAGGCGCGCACGCCGAACTTCGGCTTGCGGGACTGCTTGACCTTGAGTGCTGTCTTAGCCATAGGTGATCAGCTCACTTCTTCTTCTTGGCGTAGAACGCGGGGCCGCGCTTGGACTTGACCTTCTTCGGATCGTCGACAGCCTTGAAGGGGAACCCGAGATGCTTCAGCAGCGCCCGGCCCTCAACGTCGTTGGTGGCCGAGGTCACGAACGTGATGTCCATGCCGCGGACCCGGTCGATCTTGTCCTGGTCGATCTCCAGGAACATGACCTGCTCGTTCAGGCCGAAGGTGTAGTTGCCCTTGCCGTCGAACTGGCGGCCGTTGAGCCCGCGGAAGTCGCGGATGCGGGGCAGGGCCAGGGTGAGGAGGCGGTCGGCGAACTCCCACATGCGGTCACCGCGGAGGGTGACGTGGCAGCCAATCGGCATGCCCTCACGCAGTTTGAACTGAGCGATGGACTTGCGGGCCCTCGTGACGGCGGGCTTCTGGCCGGTGATGGCGGTTAGGTCGCGGACGGCGCCGTCGATGATCTTGGAGTCCCGAGCGGCTTCGCCAACGCCCATATTCACCACGATCTTCACCAGACCAGGGATCTGCATGACGTTGGGGTACTTGAACTCCTCTTGCAGCGCCGGAACGATCTGCTCGCGGTACTTCTTCTTGAGACGCGGGATCGTCGTGGTTTCGCTCATCAGATCTCCTTCCCGGTCTTGCGGGCGATGCGCTTGCTGCGCAGGGCCTTGTACTCGGAACCATCAGAGCGGCGCTTGGTGACTTCCACGCGCTTGTAGCCGACGCGAGTCACGACCTCCTTGCCGTCCACCTTGGTGACGAGCTGGACGTTGGAGACGTGGATCGGGGCCTCTGAGCTGATGATGCCACCCTCGATCCGGCGCCCGTTCGCGCCCTGCGACTCGCGCTTGTGGCGTTTGACGACGTTGACGCCCTCGACGGTCACTCGCTGATTGCGGGGGTCGACGGCGATGATGTCGCCGGTCTTGCCCTTGTCTTTCCCGGCGATGACCTTGACGCGGTCACCTTTCTTGACGTGCAGCGAATTCATGTCAGATCACCTCCGGGGCGAGCGAAACGATTCGCATGAACTTCTTTTCGCGCAACTCGCGAGCCACCGGGCCGAAGATGCGGGTGCCGCGCGGCTCCCCGTCGGCCTTGAGGATGACGGCTGCGTTCTCGTCGAACTTGATGTACGAGCCATCGCCGCGGCGACGCTCCTTGGCGGTACGCACGATGACGGCCTTGACGACATCGCCCTTCTTGACGTTGCCGCCAGGGATGGCATCTTTAACCGTGGCGACGATGGTGTCACCTAGATAGGCGTAACGACGCTTTGAGCCGCCGAGCACACGGATGCACAGGATTTCCTTGGCACCAGTGTTGTCGGCGACTTTAAGTCGCGACTCCTGCTGGATCATTACTACTCCTTGCTTCGCCGGTTCCAGGGAGCCTGGCCTGACGAAACTAGAAACGAACCCCCTGGATTTTGCCAGGAGGATGGCCTCCAGCTCGATGGAGAGGAGGACCGGCGC
>JAUNKK010000078.1 GCA_030532825.1 Propionibacteriaceae bacterium | reverse complement strand
ACCATAAGCTCACTTCCGTGACTCCTGCCCACCCCACCATCGCGGCCCCCGAGTTTCAGCGTTCGGTCGAGGAATTCTCTGACATGCAGTGGCGGCATGGGATCAAGGTCGAAGAAATCGGCTCTCCCCAACGCATCGCCCCCTTCGCCGTCGCGATTGCAGCTGACTTCGAGGACGGCACCAACACCCTCAGTACTGGTCGTTTGATCCTGCTGCACGACCCAGCAGGAAATGACAGCTGGGATGGCTGTTTCCGGCTGGTTTCCTATGTTCATGCTGACGTGGACCCGGAAATGGTCACGGACCCACTGCTACTGGAAGCCGCGTGGTCCTGGCTGACCGACGCCATAGACAACCACAACGCCGCACATCATGTACTGGCCGGAACAGTAACTGCCTCCTACGGGCGGGGTTTCGGAGAGTTGACCTCCAACCAGGCCGAGATCGAGTTGCGCTCCTCGTGGAGCCCAGTCCTCGACGCTCAACACAAGCTCACCCCTCATCTGGAGGCCTGGCAGGACTTATTGGGGCATGTCGCGGGCCGACCACCACTCCCAAGCGGCGTGGTGCAGTTCCCGGGCCGGTCATGACGTCTTTTCTGGAGTCTCCCCGGGAGCCATTACGGCCAGTGGTGGATTCCAGTGCTGCGTTCACCGAGTGCGTGAGTGCTCTAGAAGCCGGCTCTGGGCCAGTCGCGATCGACGCCGAGCGCGCCCACGGCCACCGGTACTGGCCCAAAGCCTATCTCTTTCAACTGCGCCGCGAGGGTGCTGGAACCTGGCTGATTGACCCCATCGCGTTAGAACAGGGCGGTCAGGTAGAGTTGCACTCACTCATCACCGCCTGCGGGGACGCCACCTGGCTGATCCATGCCGCCTCCCAGGACCTACCCTGCATGACCGAGGTGGGGATCACGCCCCCAACACTCTTCGACACCGAGTTGGCCGCTCGGCTGCTGGGTGCCCAGTCAGCGGGGCTTGCGGCGTTGCTGGAAGCGAAACTCGGCATTCGACTGCGCAAAGCCTATTCCGCCGCCAACTGGGCCACCCGCCCGCTCCCGGAGTCCTGGCTCATCTACGCTGCCTTGGACGTCGACTTTCTTATTGAGCTTGCCGACGCGTTGCGTGCTGAGTTGGCAGACGCAAATCGATTGGAGTGGGCCGAGCAGGAGTTCGTCCATACCCTAGAGGTCTTCGCTGCACCGCCGGCGCCACGTCCCGATCCCTGGCGCCGCTTGTCGGGCTTAGCCGCTTGTAGGTTCCCAGCTCAGCTCGCGGTGGCGCGGGCTATGTGGCAGGAACGTGATCGGATTGCGCGAGAGCGCGACCGGCCGCCGGGCCGAATCTTGAGTGACGCGGCTATCGTTGCGGTGGCTGCCACCGCTACACGCGACGGGAAGCTGCCAACCCCTGATACTCTCACACACCTACCAGACTTCCGAAATCGGGGAGCCCAGCGTTACCGACGCAACTGGGCCGCCGCCTTAGACGCTGTAGCACAGCTTCGCCCCGAAGACTACCCACCGAGGCGGCAAACAACCCCTGGCGAGGTTCCGCATCCGCGATCCTGGGAACGCCTAGCCCCCGAACGCTGGGAGATATGGAAGCGGGTTCGAAGTAGCATCGCGGAACTCGCGTGCGAACTCGGGATTCAAGCAAGCCTAGTTGCGCCTCCGGTGATTATCCGAGATTGCCTCTACCACTGGGAGGAAGGCCAAGACCTAGCGATGGAGTTGTCTCGGCTGGGCGCACGCCCCTGGCAGGTGGATTTCCTGGCCCCGCTGATAGCTGAAAACTCTCAGAAGACCTGAGGCGCCGATGCCGCTTGGCTGCGAAGCACCGTCTCCAGCACCTCACGGGCGATGTCGCGTGAGGTTAGTCCAAGCTCCTCCAGCACCTCGCTGCGGTTGCCTTGGGCCAAGAATCGTTGTTCGACGCCAAAGACCAACACCCGTACCCCCGGGTTACGCGCTGCCAACTCGGCCTGCAGTCGCTCTCCTAGCCCACCCGTCTTAAGGTTGTCTTCAATACTCACCACAGTGAGATGCCTGGCGGCCAACTCCACGAGTTCGGGGCTCAACGGGATACACCACAGGGGGTCGACGACTGAACACGCCACCCCCTCGGCACTCAGCTTCTCAGCCACCTCCAGCCCAAGCCCCGCGAATTGGCCATAGCCGACCACGAGAACCCGAGCTGTGGGATCGATACGCAGCAGGTCTACCTGGTTGCGTCCCTCTCCCCTGCTGACAACTGGGGGAATCTCATCTGGAAGTCGTTCCTTGGAATAACGCAATACCGTGGGGGCATCGCTGACAGTAACGGCCCGCTCTAGAGCAGCCACCAGTCGAGGCTGGTCCCGGGGGGCTGCGATCTCAATGGCAGGGACAAGGCCCAGCAAAGACAGATCCCACATACCGTTATGGCTGGGTCCATCTGAACCAGTGATGCCTGCGCGATCAAGTGCAAACGTGACCCCCTCGCCATGCAACGCGACATCCATCAGCACCTGATCGAACGCGCGGTTGAGGAAGGTGGCGTATACCGCCACGATCGGGTGTAGGCCCGCCCGGGCCAGCCCTGCCGCCGAGACGACGGCATGCTGCTCAGCGATGCCGACATCAAAGACCCGGTTGGGGAAAGCAGCTGCGAAGCGACCGAGCCCGGTGGGATGAAGCATCGCTGCTGTGATGGCCACCACATCCGGATTGCGTTCACCTAGCCGGACCATGGCTTCACCGAATGCTTCGGTCCACGTGGCTTGGACCGAAGCGCTGAGCGGCTGGCCGGTGAACTCATTGATCTTCCCAACGGCGTGGAACTGGTCTTCGACATTGTCCTCAGCGGCCTTGAAGCCCTTGCCCTTGCGCGTGATGGCGTGGACCAGCACCGGTCCCTCGAACTGCCGCGCGCTTTCCAAGTGGCCGATGACCGCGCGAATGTCGTGACCATCGATAGGGCCGGTGTACTTCAGCCCGAGATCGGAGAACATCCCTTGCGGAGCCAACACATCTTTGACCCCGGTCTTGAAACCATGCAACAAGTCGTAGATGGGGCGCCCCAGGATCGGGGTGCGGTTGAGGCGGCGTTTAATGAAGCTGAGGGTCTTCTCATAGCGTTGGTCGGTGCGCAATCCCGCGAGGTGATTAGCCAAACCGCCCACCGTCGGCGTGTATGAACGACCGTTGTCGTTGACCACAATCACGATCCGCAGATCCGGCTGAGCTGCGATGTTGTTCAGCGCCTCCCAAGCCATACCGCCAGTGAGGGCGCCATCCCCTACGACGACCACGACCGTGCGTCTTTCCCCGCGCAATCGGAATCCCTTGGCTAGTCCTTCGGCCCAGGACAGGGCAGAGGATGCGTGCGAGTTCTCCACCCAGTCGTGCGGGGACTCGGCGCGGCTGGGGTAGCCTGACAACCCATCACGCTGGCGCAGTTGGTCGAATCCGGCCGCCCGTCCCGTGAGGATTTTATGAACGTAGCTTTGATGACCTGTATCGAAGATGATCGGGTCGTGCGGGGAGTTAAAGACGCGATGTATCCCCAGCGTGAGTTCAACCACACCCAGGTTCGGACCTAAATGCCCTCCCGTCCGGCTTACGCGATTGATCAGGAAGCCACGGATCTCCTGCGCCAACTGGTTCAACTGATGACGTGAGAGAGCTCGAAGATCGCGCGGATCTCTGATCTTGGCAAGCAAGGACATGGCGCTCAGTGTAGTGCGGCACGCCCAAGCTGACGGTACTTCAGCCATCACGCCTGAGCCCCTTCCCCGATCCCACCCCGGCTACCTCGGCCGCCACCGTCTCACAGCTTCCGCTTGAACCGAACATCCCATAGCGCTGCCTCCAACAGCTGAGCGGCACGTCTGACACGGATCAGCCGCGCTTCCTCCGAGTGCAAGACAGCTATGGTGGCCTCCATGGTCTGGACCGACAGCAGTCCGCCCAGACTGGTGCGCGCCCCGGCCAGGTTGCTTCGTGTCGCAGCAAGTTGTCCCTCCACGAACTCGCGAGCGAAACGGGCCAGAACCTGGGGCTGCTTCAGCAGGAGCGGATAGCCGCGATATTCAGGCGGGCAACAGTCCAGCAGGAACGCAACGGCGGTGCGTTCCCACCCCTCGGCCCCGGGCGGTCGGACTGAGGCGGGCCATCCGGGTGGCACATACGCACGGACCACAGCTTCATCATCGAACATATGTCCTATTAAAGAGGGCGGGTCCGACATTTTCTCATCCCATCGCGTCGCCCCGGCTTGCCGAGGACCGGGGCAACCACAGTAGGCCGTCAGGCAGCGACCAGGTTCCGCAGCACGTACTGCATGATGCCCCCGTTGAGGTAGTAGCTGCGCTCGCCGGGAGTGTCGATCCGCACGACGGCTTCGAACTCTATGGGGGCACCGTCGGGCCGAATAGCCGTGACCGTGACCGTCTCCGGCGTGACCCCAGCGTTCAGTTTCTCGACCCCTGTAATGCTGAACATCTCCTCGCCAGTCAGGCCCAGGCTGTCAGCCGAGTCGCCATCGGCAAACTGCAACGGCAAAACGCCCATGCCGATGAGGTTGGAACGATGGATGCGCTCATAGCTCTCTGCGATCACCGCCCTGACCCCCAGCAGCGCGGTGCCCTTCGCCGCCCAGTCTCGCGACGAACCTGAGCCATACTCCTTCCCCGCCAGCACCACCAGCGGGATACCAGCTTCAGCATAGTGTTGGGCCGCGTCGTAGACGGTGGCTACCGGCCCCCCGGCGACCGTGAAATCGCGCGTGAAACCGCCCTCCGTGCCGGGAGCGATCTGGTTACGTAAGCGAATATTGGCGAAAGTGCCTCGGATCATCACCTCATGGTTCCCCCGCCGGGAGCCATAAGAGTTGAAGTCACGCCGCTCCACGCCGTGGGCGGCCAAGTACAACCCAGCCGGGGAGTCCACCTTAATACTGCCAGCCGGAGAGATGTGGTCTGTGGTTACGGAGTCGCCCAGTTTCAGCAACACATGTGCTCCGGTGATATCCACTACGGGCTCCGGCTTAGCGGGCATACCGTCGAAATATGGCGCTTTGCGAACGTAGGTTGAGGCCTCGTCCCACTCGAAGACGGCCCCATCGGGCGTTGGCAGGCCGCGCCAGCGGTCATCGCCGGCGAAGACATCAGCGTAGCGGGAAGCATACATCTCGGCGTTGATGGCCGATCCGATGACTTCTTCGATCTCACTTTGGGTTGGCCACAGATCCTTCAGGTAGACATCGTTGCCATCCGGGTCTTGTCCGATAGGATCGGTGAACAGATTGATGTCCATGGTCCCCGCTAGGGCGTAGATGATGACCAACATGGGGCTGGCCAGGTAGTTCATCTTTACGTCCGGGCTGATCCGGCCCTCAAAGTTGCGATTGCCGGATAGCACTGCTGTGACTGCCAGATTGTGCTCGTTGACAGCTGCCGAGACCTCCGGGACCAGCGGTCCGGTATTGCCGATGCAGGTCACGCAGCCATAGCCAACAAGATTGAATCCAAGGGCGTCCAGGTACTTGGTCAATCCCGCCTTCGCGTAGTAGTCGGTGACTACCTGGGAGCCGGGCGCGAGGGAAGTCTTAACCCACGGCTTTCGGGTCAGCCCCTTCTCGACTGCCTTCTTGGCAACCAGGGCCGCACCTAGCATGACGCTCGGGTTTGAGGTGTTGGTGCAAGACGTGATTGAAGCCACCGTTACAGCGCCATTGCGCAACTCGAACTGGGTGCCGTCAGCGAGGGTGACGGGCACGGCGGCGTCAACATCGTCGGTGTAGGCGGGCAGGGCATGACGAAAACTCTCCTGGGCCTGGTCCAGGCGGACTCGGTCCTGTGGGCGCTTAGGCCCAGCGATGGAGGGCACCACGGTGGCTAGATCCAGCTCGATATATTCGGAGTAGACGGGCTCCCGGTCATCCTCATGCCACAGGCTTTGGGCCTTGGCATAGGCCTCAACGAGCGCAATCTGCGACTCCTCTCGCCCCGTCAGGCGCAGGTAGTCGGTGGTCATGGAGTCGATGGGAAAGACCGCGATCGTCGAACCGTACTCGGGGCTCATGTTGCCGATCGTGGCTCGGTTGGCCAGCGGCACTTCGGAGACGCCCTCGCCGTAGAATTCGACGAACTTGCCCACCACCTTGTGCTCGCGCAGCATCTCGGTGATCGTCAGCACCAGATCAGTCGCTGTGGTGCCTTCGGGAAGTTTGCCCGTGAGCTTGAACCCCACCACGCGGGGAATCAGCATTGAGACGGGCTGGCCGAGCATGGCCGCCTCGGCCTCAATGCCTCCGACGCCCCAACCGACAACCCCCAGACCGTTGACCATGGTGGTGTGGGAGTCGGTTCCGACACAGGTATCCGGATAGGCCTGGAGTACGCCGTCGACTACCCGGGGGAAGACGACTCGGGCTAGGTGCTCGATGTTGACTTGGTGCACGATGCCGGTTCCGGGGGGCACAACTTTGAAGTCATCGAAGGCTGTCTGTCCCCAACGGAGGAATTGATAGCGTTCGCGATTCCGCTGGTACTCGATCTCTGTGTTCCGCTCGAAAGCGCTCGTGCTGCCGAAGACCTCGGCGATGACGGAATGGTCGATGACCATCTCAGCCGGCGCCAACGGGTTCACCTTCGCTGGATCCCCCCCCAGGGCCGTTACGGCCTCCCGCATAGTGGCCAGATCCACCACGCAGGGCACTCCAGTGAAGTCTTGCATGATGACCCGAGCCGGCGTGAACTGGATCTCGTGGTTCGGCTCCGCAGCAGCGTCCCAGTTCCCTAGCGCGTGAATGTCATCGGCGGTGATGTTGGCTCCGTCCTCAGTGCGAAGCAGATTCTCCAGCAGCACCTTCAGACTGTACGGAAGCCGCTCGTGCCCTGGGACCGCGTCGATGCGGAAGATCTCGTAGGTGACGCCACCCACTTCCAGGATTGATTTGGCACCGAAGCTGTTGACGCTCATCCTTCTCCCTTGGTCTCCCCGTCATTTATCTCGACGTCAAGATATCACGGCGACGCCCTGTTTCCAAGACGCTATCAGCCTCGCCTTGCGACACCGGAACTAGCCATCCGGTGATCTCACGGCCGGGGCTTCAGGACAGCCACGCACTCCACATGGTGCGTCATGGGGAACAAGTCGAACGCCCGGATGCTCTCCGGTCCGTACCCGAGCGGTTCGAACCACGCTAGGTCGCGCGCCAAACTTGCTGGATCGCAGGCGACGTAAGCGATGCCGCGCGGGGCCATATCGGCGATCTTGGCGACCACTGCGGCCCCTGCCCCGCGGCGCGGCGGATCCAACACGACAAGGTCAACCTTTGGGGGCAGCCTTCTCAGCGCCTTGGCCAGCGGCATGGCCAGAAACCGTCCCTGGGGGACGTTATGCCGGGCATTCGCCACCGCCGCAGCAACCAGCTCCACCCCGGTCACTTCAGCCCCAGCATGTACCAGCGCTGCCGCAAATAATCCCGCACCGCAGTACAGATCCAGGGCCACGTCGCCCGGCAACGGCCGCAGCCCTTGGATAACTGCTGCTTGCAACACATCACCAGCAGCTGGATGCACCTGCCAGAAGCCCCTAGCCGCAACACGGAACTCGTGGCCTCCTGCCCGTTCCCGCACCATTTTTGGTCCCGACACAAGCTGGTCATCAGCGAAAACGCTCATCCCATTCACACTGTGAACGACTGTCAGTTCTCGCGCCCCTTCGGCCAGCCGGTCCAGCTGCGCTGGGGAGGGACCGGGAACAGCCGCGAGACACCCTTGATCAGGTAGCGCGACGACGTCATGGGACCGCCTAGCTCGCAGCCCCACATGCCCGTCAGCAACCACGTAACGCATCCGAGTCCGCCAGCCCCGCAACGGGTCCACCGGTTCAACGTGCCCATCCCAGGACACTCCAGCCAGGCGTGCGAGTTGTTCCCTCACCACTTCAGTCTTGAGCTGACGTTGCGTTGCAGGACTGGCGTGTTGCCAGTCGCATCCGCCGCAGGCATCGGCGATTGGGCAAGGGGCGGCCACCCGCCCGTCGGAGGGTTCGAGAACCTCAACGACGCGCGCACGATCGAACCGCGCCCCGGTCTCCGTGATCTCTACCAACACGCGTTCCCCCGGCAACCCATCCGTGACAAAAACCACTTTGTTCTTGACTCGCCCGACCACATAGCCGCCGTGGGCCACACGTTCCAGTGTTACCTCAATCACCTTGCCCCCCGTTTAAACTCTCGGCGGCGGGCACTGCTGAGCTGGTAGGGCACCGAGATGACCATGACCCCTTTCATGTAGTGGAGTCGAGTGCGGATCAGCAAGGCGGTCTGGTTGTGGAGCAATGACTCCCACCAATGCCCGACAACAAAGTCCGGAATGTAGACCGCGACGACATCGCGCGGATTCTCCGTCCTCAGTTCGGCGATGTACCGCAGGAATGGTTGAGTGATCTCGCGGTAGGGCGAGGCAATCAATCTCAGGGGAATCCCGAAGTCTTCGCGATGCCAGGCTTCCATCACCTCCCGAGTTTCCTCGTCGTCCACGGCGACTGTGACGGCTGTCAAGGTGGTGGCACGGCTGACCTTCGCGTAGGCAATTGCCTTGGCGGTGGGAAGGTTGACTTGCTGCACCAGCACCACGCCGCGGACTCGGCTTGGTAGCGCCCGATCGGACTCCGGCCGCAGCGCCAATTCCTCGGCAACCGCCCGGTAGTGGTTGGAGATGGCGAGCATCAGAAGAAACATCGCGCCCATGGCAACGAGCGCCACCCAGGCCCCGTGGAGAAACTTGCTGACGAGCACCACCAGCAATACCACCGTAATGACACCGGTCCCAATGCCGCTAATCACCCGCGAGCGACGAATCCTTCGCCGCCGCCCGGAGTCCTGTTCGTCTCGCAAGGCCCTCGTCCAATGCTTGACCATACCCACCTGCCCCAAGGCGAATGAGATGAAGACCCCTACAACATACATCTGGATCAGCGAGGTGACAGAGGCGTTGAACACCAGGACGAGGACGATAGCCGAGACGGACAGCATCGCGATCCCATTGGAAAAAGCCAGCCGATCGCCCCGCGTGTGAAGCTGCCGTGGCAGGTACTGATCTTTTGCCAGAATCGACGCCAGCGACGGGAACCTGTTGAACGCCGTGTTGGCAGCCAAGAACAAGATGAGCATGGTCGCCGTCACCACGACATAGAAGCCCGGCTTGAACCAGTCGCCGAACACGACCTTGGCGAGTTGCCCAATCATCGCGGTGCCGGCCGAAGCGATGGTGTTCCCCGACTGATCGACATAGTATGTGCCCGCGAGTTCGTCGATCAGATGGATGTGCGTGAGGCGCGCCAGCCCAAGGATGCCGAGTAGCAGGAACACTGCTATCGCGCCGAGGGCGGTCAGCACGAAGGCAGCGTTGCGACTCCTCGGGGGACGGAATGCGGGCACCCCATTGCTGATCGCCGCCACCCCCGTCAGCGCAGCACATCCGGAGGAGAAGGCTCGCGCCAGGATTGCGACGAGCGCCCAGCCTAGTACGCCCTCGCTACCGTCGGGGCGCAATACCACGAGATCCGCCGTCTCGCTACGCAGCTCGTGCCCCATCGCAAAGATCCGAAATAGGCCGATCCCGATCATCACAACCATCGACCCGAGGAACACGTAGGTCGCGGTGGCGAATGCCGCCCCGGATTCCCGCGCACCACGAAGGTTGACCAGCATCAAGAAGACGATGACAGCCACGGCCCCCCATGCTTCATGTCCATGGAGGAAGGGAGCCATCGCCTTGGCGTTGCTGATGCCCGCCGATACTGACACGGCGACCGTGAGGACGTAGTCAACTAGGAGAGCCGCGGCGACCGTGAGGCCGGCAAAGCGGCCGAGGTTGTCGTTGGCTACCTCGTAGTCTCCCCCGCCGTTCGGGTAGGCATAGACCGTCTGGCGATAGCTCATGACGACCACCACGATGAGCAGCCCCACGGCCATACCAATCGGCCACGAGAACATGAACCCCGCCACTCCGGCGAGCGACAAGGTGATCAGAATCTCATCCGGAGCGTAGGCAACCGAGCTCAGCGCATCGGAGGCGAACACCGGCAAGGCGACTCGCTTCGGCAGCAGGGTCTCGCCCAGCTGCGCGTTCGCGAGACGCCGCCCGACCACGAGCCGCTTGAATGCCAAGAACACGTTCACGGGGTTACCGTAGACCTGATTGAAGTGCATGTCCTGGCGACGTCCGGGGTCTTGCGGTAGGTTCACTTCATCTGCACGATAAGGAGTCGCGTTGCACATCGTCATCATGGGTTGCGGCCGGGTGGGCTCCATGTTGGCCAGGGGCCTAGAGAAACGCGGCCACTCGGTTGCCGTAATTGATGTCGCCGTCGACGCCTTCCGCCGGCTCGGCGCCGACTTCCAGGGCACAACCGTGAAGGGGAAGGGGTTCGACCGCGAGGTTTTGGAAGCGGCCGACATCCGACGGGCCGACGGATTCGCTGCCGTCTCCAGCGGCGACAACTCCAACATCCTGGCGGCACGGGTAGTGCGGGAACAGTACGGCGTCGACAACGTGGTGGCCCGGATCTATGACCAGGGCCGCGCTGCCGTGTACGAGCGGCTAGGTATACCCACGGTCGCTACGGTCCGCTGGACCGTCGGTCAGGTGATGCGACGCCTTCTGCCCGAGGGAACTGAGCCCGTGTGGCGTGACCCATCCGGCACCGTCCGCCTACTGCAGGTCTATGTCCATTCAGGTTGGGTTGGCAAACGGATCCGGGATCTGTCGGCAGCCGCCCGGGCCCCCATACCGTTTTTATCGCGCACCGGGCGAGGTATCGTGCCCGACTCGGAGACCTTCTTCCAAGATGGTGACCTGATCTTTGTCGCCTGCGAGACGGAACGCACCGACAGCATCGAAGCGCTGTTCGCCGCGCCCCCACCGCGCAGGTGAGTGTTTGAGGAGGAGCTATGCGTGTAGCTATCGCCGGAGCCGGGAACGTCGGCCGCTCCATTGCCCGGGAACTGATCAGCAACGGCCACCAAGTACTGCTGATTGAGAAGGACCCGTCAGCGATCCTGTCCGACTCGGTGCCCGGAGCTGAATGGTTCCAGGCCGATGCCTGCGAGTTGCAGACCCTAGAAGAGGCCGAACTGGAGAACTGTGATGTTGCAATCGCTGCCAGCGGCGACGACAAGGTGAACCTCGTGCACTCGCTCTTAGCCAAGACTGAGTTCGGTGTTCCGCGGACGGTGGCTCGGATCAATCACCCAGGTAACGAGTGGCTGTTTGATGACGCCTGGGGAGTGGATGTCGCGGTGTCGACCCCGCGGATCATGTCCGCCCTCGTAGAGGAGGCCGTGGCCACAGGCGAACTCGTGCGGCTGTTCACCTTCAACAAGTCCACCACAAACCTCTCCGAGATCCGCCTGCCAGGGCAAAGCCCCTTCGTGGGCCGCCGCATCCGGGACCTGGAGTTGCCGCGAGAAGTGGTGCTGGTCGCGATTATCCGCGACGGCATCCCCTTGGTGCCGGAACGAGATGGCGCTCTAGAGGCTTTTGACGAGATGCTGTTCGTCACGAGTCAAGACTCTGAGGGCGAACTCAGCGCAATGTTCGCCTACGTGGCAGAGGAGAACGAGGCCTAGCAGCTCGGTCGATCGGGGCATCCCATCATGACCGACGGGATCGCCTAACCGACGATGTCGAACTCGGGGTTGTACATCACACGGCCATGATCGCCGGAGGCGATCCGGCCGTGGACCACAACGCTGCAGCCGGGGGTGATGCAGTCCAAACGCCGCCGCCCAGTCCAGTTGAGTTCGATGCTGCCCGTGCCGTCGGTCAGCAGGGCTTCCACTCCCCCGCTCTCCAGCTTGGTGACAGAACTGACCGTGCCGCGGATCCGGACCTTCGTCCGGTCGCAACACTCTGATAGCGGGCTGGCACCGCAGTCCCGGGCCCGCTCCTGAAGGTCTTCGGCCTCCAGTTGCTCGCTTGGTGAGAACAGTCGACGGATATGGGTTAGTACACCACGACGTTGGAGGCTCATTTCGGCTCCGTTTTCGGTACGGTCAAGGCAATGAGGCTACCGGGGGCAGCAGGCGCTCTACCACGCCGCACCACCAGATTCCCGAAGCATTCGAGCAGCGCCACCGTCACGTCTTCGTTCTCTGGTTCGAAGGCCGCCCGTCCGAAGACGATGCCACGCAGCACCCAACCGGGGCCGCCAACCAGCCAGGTACGCGAGACGTGTATGCCGCGCTTGCCCTCACCATCGGTAACAGGTTGACGACGCTGCAACTCCACCCCGAAAGGTCCTTCCGTCAAGGTTGCTGTACCGCCATCACGTTCGGAAGCCGCGATGATCTCATCCCGGATTTCCGCAAGCATCGAGGTTCGGTTGGGGCCAGCAAACAGAGCGATCTCCATCGCTGAGGCACCATCACTGACGACGAGTGACTGGACACGTTCCTGGGCACGATCCACCTGGAGTTGCATCTGCATCCCCTCGAAAGGAGTCACCACTAAGGCGCCCAGGTCGATGCGCTGGGTGTCATCGGCGTCGAGATCAACCTCGTCGATGTCGAAGGGACCCTCGTCACGATCGAACGTCTCGTCGATCTCGACCCACTTTTTGGCATCGGTGGATTCCATGCTGCTCCCTTGGATTCAGTGTTTCCCGGTTGAACCATAACCGCCC
>JAUNKK010000077.1:9538-12704 GCA_030532825.1 Propionibacteriaceae bacterium | reverse complement strand
CCTGCTCCATCCAGTCCATGGTGGCGGCGCCGTCGTGAACCTCACCGATCTTGTACGACTTGCCGGTGTAGAAGAGAATGCGCTCAGTTGTGGTGGTCTTACCGGCGTCGATGTGCGCCATGATGCCGATATTGCGAACCTTGGACAGGTCGATCTTGGCCACGGTCAGTCCTTTGCTGAATAAGTCTGAAGAAACGGTGAGAGCCCCCGGGCGTTACCCGGGGGCGAGGCGATCACCAGCGGTAGTGCGCGAAGGCGCGGTTGGCCTCAGCCATCTTGTGGGTGTCCTCGCGGCGCTTGACGGAGGCACCGAGACCGTTAGAGGCATCAAGGATCTCGTTCATTAGGCGCTCGGTCATGGTCTTCTCGCGGCGCGCCCGGGAGAAGCTAACCAGCCAACGCATAGCGAGCGTGGTCTGGCGCCCCGGCTTTACCTCAATCGGGACCTGGTAGGTGGCGCCGCCGACGCGACGGGACTTGACCTCAATGGAGGGCTTGACGTTGTCGAGGGCGCGCTTCAAGGTCTGGACGGGGTCCTGGCCGGTCTTGGCGCGGGTACCCTCAAGGGCGTTGTAGACGATGGACTGGGCCACGGTCTTCTTACCGTCAAGCAGAATCTTGCTGACGAGTTGGCTCACGAGCGGGGAGCCGTAGACCGGGTCAACCAGGATGGGGCGCTTAGGCGCGGGACCCTTGCGAGGCATTACTTCTCCTTCTTCGCGCCGTAAAGGCTGCGAGCCTGCTTGCGGTTCTTGACGCCCTGAGTGTCAAGAGCGCCGCGGATGATCTTGTAACGGACACCGGGCAGGTCCTTCACACGGCCACCACGCACAAGCACCATCGAGTGCTCCTGCAGGTTGTGGCCGACGCCCGGGATGTAGGCGGTGACTTCGATGCCTGAACTCAGGCGCACACGCGCGACCTTGCGCAGAGCGGAGTTCGGCTTCTTCGGCGTAGTGGTGTACACGCGGGTGCAGACGCCACGACGCTGCGGAGAGCCCTTAAGGGCGGGAGTCTTGTTCTTGCTGACCTTGTCGGTGCGGCCCTTGCGGACCAGCTGCTGAATTGTTGGCACCTGTTGGTATCACTTTCGTTGTCTGGACGGGTATCCCTGGCTCGCAGCCGACAGCAGGAAGGTTCCGGGTCACCGTTTCCGTACTTGCTTCGCCGTTGCGGCTGCCGTGCGAACTCCGCACAAACCCTGGGATCACATCGCAACTCAAGGATCCACGGGGACATGCCAGGGCACGCACAAGGTGCCCGCACATGGCGGACACGCTTGCAGTCTACGCGACGCCCCGGCCCCGGTCAAAGTGACCGACGAGACTCATACAAGGTCCCCAAAGGGGGTCCGTGCCTCACAGACTTTTACCCGGGAGGGGTGGGGTGGGCAGCATCTAGGCTTGAAGGGTTTGTCGCTGGCGAGCCAGGGTTGAGACCACAAAGAAGCACGCGCTGGCCTATGAGGCGCCGCCCAAACGGGACAAGACGCTGATCCTGGATCAGGTAGTCGAGTTGACGAGTTGGAGCTGCGGCCACACAGGCAGCAACTCAAAGCCCACCTGCGGCAGACCCCGGGACGCGCAACAGGGACGGTGGCCGTGATCGATTGGCGGAAAGCCAGGCCAAGGAAGTACTCCTACCCCGACCCTGCTGGTGTTGCAGAAAGTGTGGGCCACTAGCGGCGGCATGTGCGGCAAATGCCTTACCGAGACGAAACCGGATCTACTTGGACGCGATGGAACGCTCCAAAGCCCTAGTCTTAGGCGAGGGCCGCTACATGCCAGAAGTTCGCGCCGAGCTGAAGGCCATGTCAGCAGCCACCATCGACCGCTACCTCGCGACGTGCCTCTTCTACTTTGACTGCGGGGGTGGGCGGCGCTTCAGGTTCTTTGACCGCAAAGCTTGCTGAGTGGAAGGCACAATCCCGATGGGCACGAGGTGTCATGTCACGAACACGTTGCGTATTGCGTACCGGAGAGCCTCACAGGAGAATCGGGGCCGGGATCCTTGACGAGGTGATCGCCTTGACCGGGATGGGCCGACCAACAGCCAGGCGCATGTTGACCAGCCCGGCGTTGCCGGACCCCGGCCGCACAGGCGAGGAGGTCCAACTCACAGTTCGGGAAGGGCTGCGCACCTCGCACGAAGATGCCCGCGCAGCCGCTCGCGTTACCCACCATGCGAGCAGGAAACCGCGACGGACCCGCGGCACCACTCCCCACCCCACCCCGCACCTCAGTCTGTGCACGAAACGCCGGACGACACGTCAAGCACACCGCAAGCTGCCCCGTCGCCGCCCCGCACGGCGATTCGTGCACACGTGGTAGCCGCTTGGGGCCTGCTTGACATGGCAAACGCGGTGGAGCCCCGTCAGGTTCTCCACCGCGTTAAGCGCGCGACGTGCGTCAGGGCTGCTGCGGAGGCTGCTGCCCATGCTGAGGGAACGGCGGCTGCCCCTGAGACGGAGGCTGCTGCGCCTGGCCCTGATTCTTCCGCTGCATATACCCAAACACCAAAAGCACAACCCCGATCAAGCCGAGGACAATGCCCAGCCAAGGCTGAAAATCCTGAGCCCAGGCCAGAAGCCTGAACTGCATGTTGAACTGCTGCAAGATCAGAGAGCCAAACCCAAAAATCACAAAAGCAAATCCGGCGAAATTCATGCTCTTCCTTTCAATCTGGATGGCTCTACCGTAAGCGATCACCAGTTCACACAAGCCCCAACCAAACCGTCACCATCTGCCGACCGGAGTAACAAGACCCTCAGAGCGTGCCATCCAGGGGTAGGTAAGGTCCCATCCCTTGTTGTCTGGCTAGGTCGTTCACTGTTTGGTGAGGGTGAGAAGTAGGGACAGTGAGCGGCTGGGATAGCAGTCATCGCTCCTCGGCACCGCTGCGCAGCAGGCCGCGCGCCTCGACGGCCGCACCGCAGGCTCAACCGTCTCGTCAACTAGGCAGCCATCGTCTTTCCCGCCCCGGGTCACCGTCGGCACGTCCCCGAGCACGAAACGCAGCTCGGCGCGAAACACACGCGGCATCCCGACACAACAGCCGTCGAAAGCGGCGATTCGTGTACGCCCGCTAGCTCCGGGAAAACGACGGTGGGGCCGACGGGGGACCCAGCGCGCCCCCCCCGGGGGGGTGGGTCAACCGCCCGGGGGGG
>JAUNKK010000077.1:0-9528 GCA_030532825.1 Propionibacteriaceae bacterium | reverse complement strand
GGGGCTTTGCGTGCCCGCCCGCACCCCCGGGAAAACGGCGGGGGGGGCCTCGCGCGTCCGCCCGCGCCCCCACCGTGATGAGTGGATCAGGCTCCGGTGTGAGGCAGACCAACCTTCTTGTTGTTCTGTCCGTTACCGGCGCCAGGGGCGCTCTTGCCAGGCGCCTTATCGTCGGAACCGGAGTCGGGCTGACCCCAGTAGAACTTCAACGCCAGCGTCAGGCCGGACTGCGCGCCCTTAGCGTTGACCGTGTAGTTGCCCTGCGGAACGTCGCTCTTCAGGACCAGTTTGTGCTGGAAGACGCCGTTCTCGCCGGCGGTGGCGACGTTCGCCGCACTCCAATAAGACTTGCCGTCAGAATCGCGGACCATGTCCAGCGACACCGACTCACCCGGGGTAAAGCCGAAGCCAGTGAGCGTTACCTCGTCGCCTGCCTTCCACGAGGTGGGGTCAATGAACAAGCGCGTAGCCTGGATGTTGAGATCCACCGATGCCGTCTTGTCGGCGTCGTTATAACCGGCGCACATAGCCGTCAGGGTCTGCTTGCCAACCTGGTTGGCAGCTGGCTGCACCTTAACGCCTGCGGCGCCCTCGGCGACGGTGCCGCCGCCCACAATCTTGTCGCCTAGCCGGAGCTGGAAGTTCTTGTAACCGTCCGGGCAGATTGTCTTAGCGATAAAGGCGTCGCCCTGGTTGAGCTCCGCGGCTTGGTGCGTGCCGTCCTTGACGTCGATCGTGACCGTCGGTGCCGCCGCCTGGGTGTTCACATCGGCGCTAGCTGCCTGCGCGCCTGCTGCGAACAGCGTGGTTGCCGCTGCCAGTGCGGCAAGAATCCGTGTTGCTTTCATGTGTTTCCTCGTACGTGTCGTAGGGAAGGAACCCGTAAACCGCTTCATACATTAACACCTCCAACGACCACGTTTCATGCCGTCCTTACGGTCACTCGCACGTTCCGTCACGGAAGGCCTCCAGTTGTTGCTCCCCCTCCGGGAGGAGGCTCGTCATGAGGTCTTCCTCAGACACCGGTTCCGTACGCAACACTTCCGGATCCAAAGCGAGGTTCCGCAAGCCCAGAACATCTTGTACGCCAGTTGCCGGGTCGAGTTTGAGGCGTTGTCGCGCCACATTCGCCGCGTCCCACTGCGTCGCAAGCTCGGATTGCTTCATCTTCCGCATCACGCTGGCGAGGACCATCCCGGCGCGACGTTGTCGAGCTTCAGCGCCCTGAGTCTCGGGCTGCCACTGCCCATCGACCAACAGTTCACCCTGCCGGCTCCTCACCAAAGCGAGGGCTGTTCGCCCATCAATCTGCTGTACACCGGAATCAATGCTCAAGTGGGCCGGACCGTCCCGCAGAGCGTATTCAAGCTCAACCTCAATCCCTCCCAAGGCGTCGACAACCTCAACCAGGCTCCCGAAGTCCACCTGAATCAGGTGGTCCACCCCTACTCCGAGGCCATGACAAAACAGGTCGATCGCTCGTTGCGGCCCCTCCAACCACGAAGCCCCTAACCGCCCGGGAATCCCAGCCGCATCTAGCGCGACAACGCGCCGGTCCACTGACAGCAATCTCAGAGTGTCGCCGTCGGCCCTAGCCAGCAGCAGCACGTCGGCGCGAGCCCCGGGCTCACCTGTTCCTGTGTCCTCAAGGATCCGTTCGTCGGCGGCCGCTCGGTCGTCTACTCCTACGATCAGCCACACCCCCCCGGTTCCCGGCAGCGACACGGGGAGACGCTGCAAAGACGAATTCAGCCACCACAGAGCCCCCAGCGCAGCCGCGACGGCAACTCCTAGTGTTGACGCCAAGACAATCACTAGGACCTTGACCCATCTCCGTCTGCGCACCCCGGCATAGTACCCAGCCAATGATCCAGCTTCGATGCCTCCTCGGTCAGGCCGCCGAGACTGGCGCGTACAAACTCAGTCAGCCGCCACAACCCACCACGCCCTCCCGTGCACGAAACGCCGCAAGTCACCCCATCTACGACGCCCATGGCCCTGCTCGACGCATCGCACGGCGTTTCGTGCACATCTAGACAGCCCCTGCACCGACACCGTTGCTCTCTTTGCTCTTTGCCACGCGAGCGGGATGCCCAGGCGCGGGCAGTCGGTACCCCGCGCTTCGAGCTCGACCACCTAGACGCGGCAGGACGCCCAGGCGCGGGCAGTCGGTACACCTGCGTGACCAGATGCTTCCCGAGCGTGAGGGATGCCCAAACGAGGAAGTCGGTACGGCACCGACCTGAGCGTCTACACCCCCGGAAGGCGGGACGCCCAAGCGCGACGCATGGGTACGTTGCCCCGAGTGAACCGAGGCCTGATTGGAGGCCCAAGGGGCGCAAGAAGTGGGGGCTACTCACCAGCCGATACAACGCGAGCGGGGGCAGACGCCGCAACGCCTGCCCCCGCCCTCAGCTGATCAGCGGATGTCGCCGAAATCGATGTCGTCGAGCGGAACGCCCGGCACGTCCACATCGGTACCGAACGAGTAGTCGTACGGATCGTAAGTGACGGTGTACGCCTGGGAACGTGCTTCCTGGGTCGGCTCCACCCGGATGTCCCGGTACCGGTCCAGACCGGTACCCGCCGGGATCAGCTTGCCAAGGATCACGTTCTCCTTCAGCCCCACCAGAGTGTCCGACTTACCCTGAATGGCAGCGTCCGTCAGCACCTTGGTGGTCTCCTGGAAGGAGGCCGCCGACAACCACGAGTCCGTAGCCAACGACGCCTTCGTGATGCCCATCAGCACCGGGCGACCCTCCGCCGGGCGACCACCCTCGGTGAGCGCCTTGCGGTTTGCGGCCTCGTAGGCCTGCCGATCCACCAACTCGCCCGGCATCATGTTCGTGTCGCCCGAGTCGATGACGGTCACGCGGCGCAGCATCTGCCGGATGATGATCTCGATGTGCTTGTCGTGGATCGGGGCGCCCTGGGTGCGATACACCTTTTGCACCTCGTCCACCAGATGCTCCTGCACCTTACGCAGGCCACGCACCCGAAGCACGTCCTGGGGATCAACCTGACCCGCCGTCAACTGCTGGCCGATAGACACATGCACCCCGTCGCGAATAGCGATCCGATCACCGTTGGCATCCTCAAACTCCAGACGGGTTCGGCGTGCCACCGGATACTCCAAGTCGTCGCCACCGTCGTCGCGAACGATGATGATCTTGCGGGCACGGTCGCCGTCTTCGACGCGGATGACGCCATCGGCCTCGGCAATCGGGGCCTTGCCCTTGGGCTGCCGGGCCTCGAACAGCTCCACGACGCGCGGCAAACCCTGAGTGATGTCGTCGCCGGCCACACCGCCAGTGTGGAAGGTACGCATCGTCAGCTGGGTGCCGGGCTCACCGATCGACTGGGCGGCGACGATGCCGACGGCTTCGCCGACATCCACCGTCTTGCCGGAGGCAAGCGAACGGCCGTAGCACATGGCGCAGGTACCCGTCGCGGCCTCACAGGTCAGGACCGAACGCACCTTAACGTCCGTGACACCGACCGCTACCAAGCGCTCGATCTCGGCGTCACCCAGGTCCGTACCCGCAGTGACAAGCACGTTACCTTGAGCGTCGGTGATGTCCTTGGCGGCAGCGCGGGCGTAGACCGCAGTCTCCACATCGGGCACCACCGTGACGACGGCGCCCTCCGCAAACGGCTCGGCCGGGACCTCGACGCGTTTGCCCTCGGAGTCGATGGCGGAAGTGGTCCAGCGCGCGATGGCCTTGTTCAGGCCACGTTCGGTGCCACAGTCCTCCTCGCGGATGATCACGTCCTGGCTGACGTCCACGAGACGACGAGTCAAGTATCCGGAGTCAGCGGTCCGCAACGCCGTGTCGGCCTGGCCCTTACGACCACCGTGGGTGGAGATGAAGTACTCCAGCACCGACAGGCCCTCGCGGAAGTTCGACTTGATCGGCCGCGCGATGATGTCGCCCTTTGGATTGGCCACCAGGCCGCGCATAGCAGCGATCTGCCGCATCTGCGTCATGTTGCCTCGCGCTCCCGAGTTGACCATCACATAGATCGGATTGGTCTGCGAGAAGTTGTCCTTCATCGCATTCGTGAGCTCGGCCGTTGCATCCGTCCACAGCTGGATGAGCTCCTGACGCCGCTCATCCTCAGTCACTGAACCGCGTTCGTAGAGCTTGTCGATCTTGGTCGCCCGCTTGTCGTAGGCCGCCAGAATCTCCGGCTTGGTGGGCGGCGTCTGAACATCGGCGATGGACACCGTCACGCCCGAGCGAGAACCCCAGCTAAAGCCCAGGTCCTTCAAACCATCCAGAGTGCGGACGGTGTCGATGAGCGGGTAGCGTTCGGCCAAGTCGTTGACGATCTGCCCGATCTGCTTCTTACCGACGCGCTCGTTGACGAACGGGAAGTCGGCCGGCAAGGCCTCGTTGAACAACGCCCGGCCCAGGGAGGTTTCCAGGACGACGGACCCGTCGGGCCGCACCTTGTCGGCATAGCCCGCCGGCGGGATGATGCCATTCAGGCGCAGTTTGATGGGTGCACCAACATGCAGTTCGCCGCGGTCGTAGGCCATGATCGCCTCGGCCAAGGACGCAAACGCCCTGCCCTCCCCTGGCTTGCCTTCTTGCAGCATCGTCAGCCAGTACATGCCGATGATCATCTCGTGGCTGGGGACGGTGACCGGGCGACCATCCGCCGGCTTCAGGATGTTGTTCGTCGACAACATCAGCACACGGGCCTCAGCTTGGGCCTCAGCGGACAGTGGCAGGTGCACAGCCATCTGGTCGCCGTCGAAGTCGGCATTGAACGCCGCGCAGACAAGGGGGTGCAGCTGGATGGCCTTACCTTCAATGAGCTGCGGCTCAAACGCCTGGATCCCGAGGCGGTGCAGCGTTGGTGCGCGGTTCAGCAGCACGGGATGCTCGGCGATGACCTCTTCGAGGACATCCCATACGACGGGACGCTGGCGCTCCACCATGCGCTTGGCGGCCTTGATGTTCTGCGCGTGATTCAGGTCGTCGAGGCGCTTCATGACGAACGGCTTGAACAACTCCAACGCCATGGCCTTCGGCAGACCGCATTGGTGCAGCTTTAACTGCGGGCCAACCACAATCACGGAGCGGCCGGAGTAGTCGACGCGCTTACCGAGCAGGTTCTGGCGGAACCGGCCCTGCTTGCCCTTCAACATGTCGGAGATCGACTTGAGTGGGCGGTTGCCGGGGCCGGTCACGGGGCGGCCGCGACGGCCGTTGTCGAACAGCGAGTCGACTGCTTCCTGGAGCATGCGCTTCTCGTTGTTCACGATGATCTCGGGCGCACCGAGATCGAGCAGACGCTTCAGGCGGTTGTTGCGGTTGATGACGCGTCGGTAGAGGTCGTTGAGGTCGGAGGTGGCGAAGCGGCCACCGTCGAGCTGCACCATGGGACGCAGGTCCGGCGGGATGACCGGGACAGCGTCGAGCACCATGCCGGCTGGGTCGTTGTTGCCACTCAAGAACGCTGCGACAACCTTGAGCCGCTTCAGCGCACGGGTCTTGCGCTGCCCCTTGCCGTTAGCGATGGTTTCGCGTAGCGACCCTGCCTCCGCCTGCAGGTCGAAGGTTTCCAGGCGCTTCTTGATCGCCTCGGCCCCCATGTAGCCGGTGAAGTACTTGCCGTAGCGCTGCTTCATCTCGCGGTAGAGGATCTCGTCACCCTCTAGGTCCTGAACCTTGAGAGTCTTGAAGCGATCCCACACCGCCTGCATCCGGTCGATGCGCCGCTGGTACTGCGTGCGGATCTGTCCGGCTTCCTTCTGGGCACCGTCGGAGACCTTGCGCTTGATATCGGCCTTCGCGCCTTCGGATTCCAGCTGGGCCAGATCCTCCTCCAACTTGGCCATGCGGGCCTCGATGTCGGCGTCGCGGTTCTTTTCCAGCTGCTTCAGGTGCGTTTCGTGGCGGGCCTGAAGCGACGGCAGGTCACGGTGGCGCGCCTCCTCATCGACATCGGTGATCATGTGCGCCGCGAAGTAGATGACCTTCTCTAGATCCTTCGGTGCAATGTCCAGGAGGTAGCCAAGGCGGCTAGGCACACCCTTGAAATACCAGATATGCGTGACGGGTGCGGCCAACTCGATGTGCCCCATGCGCTCGCGACGCACGTTACTGCGGGTCACCTCGACCCCGCAGCGCTCGCAGATGATGCCCTTGAAACGCACCCGCTTGTACTTGCCGCAGTAGCATTCCCAGTCACGTGTGGGGCCGAAGATCTTCTCACAGAAGAGACCGTCACGCTCGGGCTTGAGCGTGCGGTAGTTGATGGTCTCGGGCTTCTTGACCTCGCCGTGGCTCCACTCACGAATCTGATCGGCGCTAGCCAGCCCGATGCAGAGCTTGTCGTAGACGTTCACGTCCAGCATTGGTTCTCTTTCCCCCGCCGTCCCAGCGGGTGCCTGTGCCTGAAATCTGAGTTTTGGTGGGTGCCGGGCTAACCCGGCTTGTGGACTGAGTCAGACTCAGACTTCGCCGACGTCGAAGAAGTTGTCGCCTCCGGGGCGGCGTCCGAGATCGATGCCGAAATCTTCGGCATTACGCAGGTCGTCCTCCGAGTCTCGAAGATCAATGACGCGGCCGTCTCCGGAGAGAACCTCCACGTTCAGGCACAGCGACTGCATCTCCTTGACGAGTACCTTGAAGGATTCAGGGATACCGGGCTCGGGAATGTTCTCGCCCTTGACGATGGCTTCGTACACCTTGACCCGGCCGGGCACGTCGTCCGATTTGATGGTCAGCAGTTCCTGCAACGCCCAAGCGGCGCCGTAGGCCTCAAGGGCCCACACCTCCATCTCACCGAAGCGCTGACCGCCGAACTGGGCCTTACCGCCCAACGGCTGCTGGGTGATCATCGAGTACGGACCCGTGGACCGGGCATGGATCTTGTCGTCGACCAGATGGTGCAGCTTCAGCATGTACATGTAGCCGACGCCGGTCTTCTCCGGGTAGGGCTCGCCGGAGCGACCGTCGAACAGCTGTGCTTTGCCGCCCCCGTCGATCAGCCGCTCGCCGTCGCGGGTGGTCAGCGAGTTCTCCAGCAAGCCAGTGATCTCCGCCTCATTCGCGCCGTCGAACACCGGGGTGGCGACGCGCGAGTCAGCATCCAGCTGGCCCAGACCAACCTCGCGTAACCGCTCGGCCCAGGCGTCCTTGACGTCGGTGATATCCCAGCCGGTCTTCGCAATCCATCCGAGGTGGTTTTCCAGAACCTGCCCGATGTTCATCCGCGACGGCACACCAAGCGGGTTCAGCACGATGTCGACAGGGGTCCCGTCGGCTAGGAACGGCATGTCCTCGACGGGGAGGATCTTAGAGATCACGCCCTTGTTCCCGTGGCGACCAGCGAGTTTGTCGCCGTCGCTGATCTTGCGTTTCTGCGCCACATGGACGCGCACCAGCTGGTTAACGCCCGGGGGGAGTTCGTCGTCATCGCGGATATCGAAGACCCGGACGTCGATGACGGTGCCGGCCTCACCGTGGGGCACCTTGAGGGAGGTGTCACGGACCTCGCGGGCCTTTTCGCCGAAGATGGCACGCAGAAGACGTTCCTCGGGGGTTAGTTCGGTCTCGCCCTTCGGAGTGACCTTGCCCACCAGGATGTCGCCCGCGGAAACCTCGGCGCCGATGCGGACGATACCGCGCTCGTCGAGATCAGCCAGCATTTCGTCAGACACATTGGGGATGTCGCGAGTGATCTCCTCGGCGCCCAGCTTGGTGTCGCGGGCGTCGATCTCGTGTTCCTCAATGTGGATGGAGGTCAGGATGTCGTCTTGCACGAGACGCTGCGACAGGATGATCGCGTCCTCGTAGTTCAGGCCTTCCCAGGGCATGAAGGCGACGAGAAGGTTCTTCCCGAGAGCCAACTCGCCTTGATCGGTGCAAGGGCCATCGGCCAACGGCGTGCCAACCTCGACACGATCGCCTGCGGCCACCAGCGGGCGCTGGTTGATGCATGTCCCGGCGTTGGAGCGGACGAACTTTTCGAGGCGGTACGACGAGTAGGTGGCGTCGTCGTTGGCGACCTCAATGAGGTCGGCGGTGACGGAGGTAACGGCCCCGGCCTTCTTCGCCAGCGTCACATCGCCGACGTCCACCGCGGCGCGGTACTCCATGCCGGTGCCTACCAGCGGGGCCTCGTTACGAATCAGCGGCACCGCCTGGCGCTGCATGTTCGCGCCCATGAGGGCACGTGAGGCGTCGTCGTGCTCAAGGAAGGGGATGAGGGCGGTGGCCACCGACACCATCTGCCGCGGGGAAACGTCCATGTATTCGACGTCGGCGGCGGGGATGGTGTCGACGTCACCATGCTTGATGCGCACCAGCACCCGATCCTCAGTGAGGCGCCCCTCGCCATCCAGCACGGCATTCGCCTGAGCGATCGAGTAGCGGTCCTCCTCGTCGGCAGTCAGGTAGTCGATCTGATCGGTGACTTTGCCGTCGATGACGCGACGGTACGGAGTCTCGATGAAGCCGAAGGCGTTGACGCGTGCGAAGCTGGCCAGCGAACCGATGAGGCCGATGTTCGGACCTTCAGGGGTCTCGATGGGGCACATGCGGCCATAGTGCGAGGCGTGGACGTCGCGCACCTCCATGCCGGCGCGATCGCGTGAAAGGCCACCGGGTCCGAGGGCGGAGAGTCGCCGCTTGTGGGTCAAGCCCGCTAGCGGGTTGTTCTGGTCCATGAACTGCGACAGTTGGGACGTGCCGAAGAACTCCTTGAGTGCCGCCGTCACAGGCCGGATGTTGATCAGTGTCTGGGGCGTGATGGCCTCAATGTCCTGCGTCGTCATGCGGTCGCGGACCACCCGTTCCATGCGGCCGAGCCCGGTGCGCAGCTGGTTTTGGATCAACTCGCCGACGGTGCGGAGACGACGGTTGCCGAAATGGTCGATGTCGTCGGACTCGATGGGCAGGCCGTTCAACTCGTCCTTGTGTTCGTGCAAGGCCACAACGTACTTGATGGCGGCGACGATGTCCTCGATGGTCAGGACCTGCTGATCGAAGGGCAACTCAAGACCCAGTTTCTTGTTGATCTTGTAGCGGCCGACTTTGGCCAAGTCGTAGCGCTTCGAGTTGAAGTAGTAGTTATCCAGCAGCGCTTGGGCAGCGTCGCGGGCCGGGGGCTCCCCCGGGCGCAGTTTGCGGTAGATGTCGAGCAGGGCCTCGTCCTGGGTGTTGACGTTGTCCTTCTCCAGCGTCATCCGCATGGACTCAAACTCCCCGAACTCCTCAAGGATGCGGTCCTCGGTCCACCCCAGGGCCTTGAGCAGAATCGTGACGTTTTGCTTGCGCTTGCGGTCGAGTCGCACAAAGACCATGTCGCGCTTATCGATCTCGAATTCCAGCCAGGCGCCGCGGGAGGGGATCACCTTGCAGGAGTAGATGTCCTTGTCAGACCCCTTATCGGGAGTAACCTCGAAGTAGACGCCCGGGGAACGAACCAGCTGCGAGACAACGACGCGCTCGGTACCGTTGATGATGAAGGTGCCCTTGTCGGTCATCAGCGGGAAGTCGCCGATGAACA
>JAUNKK010000076.1 GCA_030532825.1 Propionibacteriaceae bacterium | reverse complement strand
AACGTGCCGACGCCATCCTCCTGACCCTGCCGCCCGACCGGGCGTTGCCCGACCAGCTCGTCATCGACTTCCCGGCCGCCACCGCCCGCGATTGGGCCGCCCTGGCGCTCCTGGACCGGCTCTTCCCCGAAGCTGATGGGAGTTTCAGAAGCGTGCCGACTGCGAGGGTGACAGAGCTGGCAACCCGCCTTCATGCCGACGCGGGTTCGCGGCTGACCACCGAACTGCGCGAGTCACCGCAGGCCGTCATGGCCGCCGTTGCTGACCGTCTCAGCGACCTCGGGATGTTGCGCATCGACAACGACTCGTGGACCCTCACGCCCCTTGCCGCCCGTTACCGCAGCGCCGACCTTGAAGGCGACGATCTCCCGAAACTTGCCAAGAAACCGCGCGGTCGTAAGAAAGCCGAACCGGTCACGGAGCAACTCAGCCTACTGGAGGACACATGGCCGAAGCAGACGTAGATCTCGCTGCCTGGCGCGAGGCGATCTCGAACCGGGCCCTACCAACCCCGACGACCACTAGATGGCAGGCACTGCGCGCCGGCGTGGTGAACCTATGGGAGTTTGAAGCGGTCGAGTATTGGTATGCCGGAGGCTGGGCCCAGCTAATGGGTCGCAACGAGACCGGCAAGTCATCGCTGATGGCACTCACCACCCTCATCCCTTGGCTCGACGATACCGCCAGCGACAAGATCGACACCCTCGGGCGGTCCGGCAAACAGTTCGCTTATTACGTGCGGCCGTCGGGGGAATCCGACCGCCGCCCCACCGACGCGTCGCTGTTCCACGGCTGGCTGTGGGTCGAATACGGTCGCATCCAGGACGGCCATGCGCGGTTCTATACCACGCTCCTGCACGCCTCTGCCCGCACTGGCAGCGCGACGACGCGCCTCACGTGGTGCACCAGCGTCGACAGCCGCGTCCGCGGCGCCCTGAAACTCACCGATGGCCGCGCCGTGCAGACCGCGAAGGATGTCGTCGCTCCCGGCTTCGAACGCCACTCGTCGGCCACGGCTTACCGGCAGCATGTCGCAACCCACCTGCTGGGCGGCAGTGTCGCCCAGTTGGAGAGCATCGGCAAGTTACTGAAGGTCACCCGACAGCCAAAGCTCGGCGCCCAACTCAAGGTCGACTTCGTGACCGAGCAACTCCGCGGTTCCCTCCCGGAACTTAGCCGCACTGAGGTCGACGAACTGGCAAAAGGCTGGGATCAGCTCGACCAACTCCGCGACGACCTGGAACGGGCCCAGCAGGCCACGAAGGAGATCATCAGGTTCCAGCGCGATGCCTGGCGCCCCTGGGCGTCGGCGCACCTGAGGCTCCGAGCCGATGCCGTCGCCGCACGCCAGACGGCATTCGATGCCGTCACCCGAGAGGAACGATCCGCCGAAGCTGAGCTGCGGGCCAGTCGCCAGGCCGAAGCCGAGCTCACCGAAGCCCGGCAGCAGGCCCACACCAGGTACACCACCATGCGCGCCCAGGCAGCGACCCTCCGTGAGTCTTCTGCCTATGTTGAGGCTAAGCAGCGCGTAGCGAATCTGGAACAACAGACTCGCGACGCGGAAGCCGCCAAGTCCCTCATGGAACGCGCTCAGCAAGCCGCTAAAGCCGCGCAGAAGCGACTCCATGCCGCGCGATCGAAGCTGAAGGACCGGCAGGATGAGCTCGACAAGGCCACCGCGCAGCTCACACGACAGGAGGACCAAGTCCGGGGGGCCGCCTCCGCCGCAGGCGTGACATGCTTGGTACCGCTCGATCCCGACCTGCTGCAGCAGTCGATGATCGAGCGCACCGACGCCGTCCGCCGGGTTGATGCATTGCGGCGCGAGGCCGCAGCTGCCAACCACACGGCAACCAGCGCCGAGCACACCGCTGAGGCAATGCAGCGCGCAGCCGACGAAGCCAAACAGAATGCTGAGCGCACCTGGGAACAGGCAGCGGCGGAACGCGACCGCATGACAGCGGCCGTCGAATCGTGGGCGCCCGAAGATGTGCGAGAGCTGATACCCGCCTGGCTCCAGGTCCTTCCCGACACCACCGAGTTCGCCACCCAGCCTCGCCTCCTCGACGTGATCCGCCGCGACTTCTACGACCCCCGTCAACAGCGCATGGCTGCCGGGCAGGCCCACGCGAGCGGTTTCTGCGCCACTTAGAGCTTTATGCAGCTCCCGTCAACAGCGCATGGCTGCCGGGCAGGCCCACGCGAGCGCATCCCGGCAGGCCCTAGAGACCGAGGCAGACGAACTTCGGACTCAGATCGACGACCTCAGACGCCGACCGGTGGCGCTCCCGCCTGCGCCTAAGCTGTGGCGCCGCCGCGAGCGCTCCGAGGTTGACGGCGCGGCTTTCTGGAAGCTCGTCAATCCGCGCGACGGGCAGGACCCGATGAAACTCGCCCGGCTGGAAGCCGCGCTTGCCGCCAGCGGTCTGCTCGACGCCTGGATCAGCCACGACACGTCCGCCCTGGACACGTTCGCCGTCGCCGACCGTGCCCGCGCCGAGGGTCGCCCCAACCTGGGCGACGTCCTCGACGTGGCCCCCGAAGCCGACCAGCTTGCGGAGCGCGTCCGCCTCGTGCTCAATTCAGTCACACTGCACGCTCCAGGCGAGCCGCTGCCAACCGACGGCATCGCGCTCAGCTTCGACGGTCGATGGCGGGTAGCCGAGCTGACTGGCCGCGCCGCACCCTGTCATAACCAGGCCGAATGGCTGGGTGAGGCCGCCCGCGAAGCCCAACGCCAACGCCGCTTAGCGGAGTTGAAGGCTCAGTTCACCGAAGTCTGCGTCCGCATCGACGACGCTAAGGAAGCGGAACAACGTTGGACAAATGAGCTTGCCCAGTTGAACAAGACTTTCGCGGCGGCACCCAGCGACGATCCTCTTCGCCAAGCCCTGACCCAATACCAGGCCAGCGACGAGGTCGCCCGTGCGCAACAGAAACGTGCGGATGCCGCCATCGAAGCTGCCCGCCAAGAGCGTGTGGCCGCCGACGGAAAGCGCGCCGAGCTCCGCCAAGCGGGGCGCACCCACCAGCTGCCAATCGAGGAAGAGAGACTCCACGAAGTCAGCAAGGCTGTCGATACGACCCGCTCCGAGCTGCGCCGGTGGCACGACTTCAGAGCTGACCGAGAGCAGGCCACCAGGCGCTGGCAGGAGGCCAGCGATGAGACCGCCAGGAGCGAGACCGAGGTGTCCGAACAGCAGGCGGCGCTAGCCCGCGATGAACACGCCCATCGTGTGGCAGCAGCCAAGGTCGACGCCCTACGTGCGGCCATCAACTCGGACGACAAACAGATCCTCGACGAGCTGACCCGCCTGGAACGCGAGGCCAGCGACGCCGAAGACGAGCGTGAGCGACTAGACGCCCACCGCAGCAACATCGCGGCGCGGCTGGGGCGTGCCAAGCAACAACTCGCCAACGTCGAACGCCGCCGCGAGGAGGCCACGCAGGGGCGGGCCGAGGCTCATCGGGCCCTACGCGAACTCATCGATGGGGGCCTCGCCGAAGGCCTGGACGTCACCATCTCGGAGCCCACATCGGCGTTGGTTGAACATGTTCGCACCCAGGCGGCAGAACTCCGGCGTGGCTTGAGACCCCGGGGCTGGAACGATGGCTCGCAGGGGGAGGCGCCGAAAGTGAACGCGTCGATCGTTGAGCGGCTGCGGCGAAACATTGACAACTCGGCGCGCGACATCAGGGCCATTCTTGAACAAAGCGGCCGCTCCATAACCGTGCTGCCCACGGAACCGATCCCCCAGATCGAGGTTCTAGTCAACTCAAACGGGTTGACCCTGCCCCTGTCGGAAGCCGGTGATTTCCTACGAAACGTTTGCACCGAGTTGGAGGGGCGGTACAGCACATCCGTGCGGCAGACCCTCGACCGGCTCCTCGGCTCAACCTTCCTGGAACACATGCGCGAGCGCATCGGGCAGGCAGGCAAGCTTGTAGCGGACATCAATGACGTCCTACAGGCGCACCCCACGGGCACCGACGGCACCACGCTCCGCATCCGTCTCGAACCCGGCAGCAACAAAGCAATCCTCGATACCATCTCCGGCCCTAGTCTCATCGACCCAGAGGTCGCGAGCCAGGTCCGGGCATTCCTGAAAGAGAAGGTTGACGAGGCCAAGCGCAGCGCCATCGACCAGGGGAAAAGCGACTGGCACGACTCCCTGGCGGCGCACCTCGACTACCGCACCTGGTACGAGGTCGCGCTCGAAAGCCGGGTCTCGGACGGCAGATGGGGACCGCTCACGACCCGTCGCTACGCCGAACTGTCGGGCGGCGCCCGGGCCGTGATGCTGATGCTGCCCCTAGTTGCAGCGCTCGCAGCCCAATACCAGCACTTGCCCACGGCACCCCGGCCACTGTGGCTGGACGAGGCATTCGACGGTCTCGACGTCGCCAACCGCTCAATGGTGTTGAGCCTGCTGCAACGCTTCGACCTTGATGTGCTGCTCGCCGGGCCTGGCCGACTCGTCAACGTCGACATCGTTCCGGCGGCCGCGATCTACCAGGTCGTTCGCGCCCAGGCCCCGGAGCCTGGTGCCGACCTGATCGCGGAGCTCTGGTCGGGACGCACGCTACAGGCAATTGACCTGCCGCTGTCTTGGCTCGACGAGCCACCAGCAGCCCCGGACAGTCAGGAGTCACTGCTGTGATCCCAACCTTCGTGCTGGAGTGGGCGAAGCAAACCGGACCTGCCATCGTTCTCCAAGTCGCGCGCCAGCGCCTGGAGACGGGGCGCCTGGGCGCTAGAGGCAGCATTGATACCCCCCTGGACGCCGAGCAGCGACGGCAGGTCGGTGAGATGCTTGAGGCCGCCTGGACTGCCGGAACCGCGCCCGTGTCGGTTGCAAAGCTCCGGGCGGGGCTGGTCTCGCACGGCGTCGAACTTGAGGACCTTCTCGCTGCGATCGGGGGGCCGCTGCGAGATCTCAAAGCCGAGCGGCACGCGGAGAACCTGCGACGGGCGGACGACGCTGGGCAGGCCCTGACGCTGCTGCGCGCCCTAGACTCGCGCGTTTCCGACGAAGTCATCACTCGTTGCCTGACCGGCGGGATGAAGGGGAAGCGGGCGGAGCAGATCACGGCGGTCGTCGAATCGGCACGTGAAGGAGAGCAGCTCCCGGTCCTTGCCGCACGCCTGTTCGGCGATGCCCAGGCCCTCGACCGTTCCCGGCCGCTAGGCCGAGCAGTCGCCCGGTTCCTGGCTGGAACTATCGAGGGCGCCTGGCGGGATCCCGTCGTCGACAGCGCGACCTGGCGGGAGGCCTGGGCCGCTGGCGGGGTGGTATGCGACGGGGTGTCCACACATGTCCTAGTCCTAAACCTGCCGTTGATCGGTGACGCCCCCGCCGTCCAGCTGTCCGCCTTACGTGGCGAACCAGTGTGGCTGACGCTACGGTCTCTGCGCGGCGAACTGCGCTTGGCAGAGGGGGTGACTGATGTGTTCGTCTGCGAGAACCCGTCGATCGTCGAGGCGGCGGCCGACCGGTTTGGGGCGGCGTCCCGGCCACTAGTGTGCACGTTCGGCGTCCCCAGCCAGGCAGCGCTGGACTTGCTGCGAGCCGTCGGCGGAGCGAGGCTGCACGTCAGGGCCGATGAGGACCCGGCCGGGCGCCGCATCGTTGCAAGGTTGCTTCGCCTGCCGGATGCCACGCCGTGGCGCATGGGCGAAGAAACTCGCTATGAGGAGCAACTTCTGGAAGATCTGCTAGTCGACCTCGCCCTGCCGCCAGGTGACTAGGGCGCATCTTGAAGAGGTCTCGACTCCCTATGCCCCGCCACCTGCACATAGGTTGCCGGCCGCCCCTGCTCGCCGCCACGATTGGCGGCGTGGGGGCCGGTCTTGGCAGCAAATCGAGGTGAGCCCGTGAGATAGGCTTAAGGCCATGCCCACCTGGAGCGTGTCATCCGTGACCTTGCGCGGCGGCGGGGTCCGGCTGGAGCCACTAGCCCTCGAGCACGAGGATGGCCTGCGGAAGGCCGCCGCCGACGGCGAGTTGTGGCAGATCCGCGTCACTAGCGCCCCGGAGCCGGAGCAGACCCGCGCCTACATTAAACAGGCCTTGGAGATGCCTGATCGGGTTGCGTTCGTGGTGCTCGACGACGAGGCGGGCACCGTGCTGGGAACCACCAGCTACCACGACATTCTGCCCGCGGTGCAGCGCGTCGAGATCGGCTACACCTGGTATCGCCGCAGCGCCCAGCGGACCCACGTGAACACCGCCACCAAGCTACTGTTGCTGACCCACGCTTTCGAGACCCTCGGTTGTCCGGTGGTTGGCTGGCGCACCGATCATCTCAACCATGCCAGCCAACGCGCCATCGAACGACTCGGCGCTCACCGCGACGGGGAGTTGCGGCACCACGCCCTGCGTCGCGACGGCACCGTGCGCAACACCGTCATGTACTCGATGCTTGCCGCCGAATGGCCTGTGGCGAAGACAGCTCTGGAAGCGCGCCTCGCGACAACCTCTTGATTCGACGTACAGATATATGTACAGTTACGAACGGAGGATGCCATGAAGACTTACACCTATACCGAGTCCCGGGCAAACTACGCCCGCGTCCTAGACGAGGTGATCCAGGACCGCGAGGAGACCATCATCACGCGCACCGGACGCGAGCCCGTCGTGATTGTCTCGCTCGCTGATTACGAGTCCATCCGCGAGACGGCATACCTCATGCGATCCCCCGCCAATGCACAACGACTGCTCGATGCCATTGAGGAACTCGAAGGTGGCCACGGCGAAGCGCACGACCTCATTGATGACTAAACGATGCACATCAGTTGGAGTGCCAGCGCCTGGGAGGACTATCTGTTCTGGCAGCGGCAGGATCACAAGGTGCTGCGGCGCATCAATGAACTCATCCGCGACATCGCCCGCCATGGGCACGGAGGGATTGGCAAGCCCGAGGCGCTGAGGCACGAGCTATCGGGGTACTGGTCGCGGCGTATCACCCTGGAGCACCGTTTGGTCTACGCGATCACCGAGGACGAGATCAGGATCGCTGGCTGCCGCTACCACTACACGCGCTAGTCAGGAGGTCCCCCTCGTGATTGGCGTCGCTAGGACTGAACACTGCGGAGGAACCCTCGTGCTGCCGGTGCAGGGTTGAAGCTGCTCCTCGCCAGGTATTCAGTGCGGGTCGGCCTCGCGGCGGGAATCGTCCGCATCGGCTCAATAAGCTGGACCAAGCTCACAGGAAGGAGTTGCGACGTCATGAACAAGGCCGATGGGCTCAGCACCGGCGACCTCGCCGGCGTCATCTATTCCTCGGGCAAGGTCTTCGACGGTCTGGGCACCGATCGGCTCGACACGGAGTCGTTCCTGCGCAACGGTGAGACCAGGGGGATCACCTCTCGTGCCGACCTCGCGTTGTTGGAAGACCTGCGTGACGCGATGCAGTTCGTCATCGACTCCCGCGACAACGGGCAGCCGGTCGACGGCGCCTTCGTCCGCCAGATCAACCAGCGACTCACCCGCAGTGCCGCACTGCGCCCTGGCGAGCTCCGCCGGGACGATCAGCGCATCGGCGTCAAAACTCGCTACGGCGCGCACACGCCCAGCGCATTGACCACCGAGTCTCTCGACGAGCTCGTTGCTTCGAGCACGCGCGATCGCACGCCGCACGCCGCAGCCCTGGAGCTCTTCGTCCAGCTGGCCAAGGCTCAGCCCTTCGAAGATGGCAACAAGCGCACCGCGCTGTTCGCGGCCAACGCATACTTATTGCGCCAGAACACACGCACGCTGCTTCAAGTTCCGGTCGACGACCACGACCCGCAGGTCGCTGATCGATTCAACGATCTACTGGCCCGAGCCTACATCTTCGACGACCACGAGGCCCTGAAAACCTACATGGGCGAGCGCGGCATCACTCGGATGGTCCCGAATACATCACTCAGCGCCGGGCCGAACGAATTTCGGTAGTGACTCCACCGGTGGACGTCCTCACTTTCGGGGATCTGATCGACCCGACGCGCAGCACCCGACCTGAACCCCACGGACACCTCGCACATGGCGGCGCATGATTCGGATCTGCGCGTCTTTGGTCTAACACCGGCTCTGGGCTGGCTACCCGTGCGCATCACCCTCTAGGCTGACCGCCATGTTGATCTACGGCACTGCTTCACTGCGTCTGCGCAGCCGCTAACGGCGGCGAGCCCACTTAACTGTTGCTGCTCCCGCCCCCCGGCGACCACGGCCGGGCGGCTTTCCAACGTGCCCGGCTCCGCAACAACCTCGGAGCAAGCAGTGCCAACCTATCGACGCGGCCGTCATGAGCACGGCCAGAGCTTCCTGACTGACAAGTCCACCATTGCCGCCATCGCACGCCAGGCAGCCGCCACGGCGGGTCCGATCATTGAGATCGGCCAGGGCGCACTCACCCGTCCCTTGGCGCAGCTCGGACGCCCGCTCACGGTGGTCGAGATCGATCCAAACCTGGCCACGTCCCTGAGCCGCCGAGTGCCCGCCGACGTCGATGTCGTCATCGCAGACTTCCTGACGTATCGGCTGCCGTCGAACCCCCACGTGCTGGTGGGCAACGTGCCGTTCCATCAGACGACCGCCATCTTGCGCCGCATTCTGCACGCGCCCGGTTGGACGGACGCATTCCTGCTCGTGCAGTGGGAGGTCGCCCGGCGAAGGGCGGGGGTCGGAGGTGCCACCATGATGACCGCCCAATGGGCCCCGTGGTTCGAGTTCGCCCTGCACGGCCGTGTCTCGGCCCGCGCCTCCACCCCACGTCCCGGAGTCGACGGCGGGATCCTGACCATGCATCGACGAGCCCAGCCCCTCATCCCAACCGCGCACCGGCGTCAGTTCCACAGGCTGGTGCACCAGATCTACACGGGGCCGGGCCGCGGCCTTGCTCAGATCCTGGCCTGCACCACCGCCCTTCGCTCGCCTCAGGCATGGCTTAGGCAACGCGGTATCCCCGCCCAGGGCCTCCCGAAAGACCTGGCACTGGACGCCTGGGTGGACCTGTTCAAGACCACCGGCTCCTCCCCACCCAGCCGCCGCAAGCACCCTAAGGGACGACGCCCATGACCGTTCCATCCTCCTGCGACAGAGGCGAAGACCGCACTGATAACCAAGGCGCAACGGGGTGGGCCGCGCATCAGGCGGCGATGCTCTTGACGGAACACCCCGGACGGGTTTGACGGCTGAAAGACCTGGCCGCCGAAGTGCACCTCTCCGCGTCGCAACTCGGCCGGGTTTTCAACCGACACTTCGGGATGCCACCCATGCAGTACCTCAGCCGCGTTCGGGCGCACCGATTGGCTCTCCTGCTACGGGAGACGGATCTCCCCATTGGTGTCGCCATGGCCCGGGTGAGCTGGCACAGTCGCGGCCACGCCGCCTGCCAGTTCCGCGCCGTCATCGGCGTCAGCCCTTCTGCCTATCGGCGAGCAGCGGCATGCGCAACCCCGGACGACAACCCTCACCACAAGGCAGCAGAACGCTGGCCCGCGGGAGCACTTCAGGTGGACGGACCCCTTAGGACTTGGCGACTTTGCGGACCTGGAAGCCGCTGATCACCGCGACGACCCCCCAGGCCACGGCGAGCAGTCCGAAGAACCACGCTAGGCCGAGGGCGGATTCGATCGGGTTCATGGCCATGGCGATTCCCGCGATAACCCAGAGCGCGCCACCCACACCGACGAGAACCTTCCCGCCGGCGCTGGGCGCCGACCCAATCGCACACAACTCGGCGATTCCGCGGACCGTGAACCAAACTCCCAGCACCCAACCCAGAGCAGCTAGCGCAATACCCGGCCGGGCCAAGACCAGCAGACCAGCAACCAACCCGAGCACGCCCGCGGCGATAAACCATCCGCGCCCGTCTTTCGAAGTAAAAGCAAGAACCAGCGCGGAAAGGCCATCGGCCAGCGCGTAGATTCCCCAGATGATGGCGAATGACAGCGCCGAAAGCCCCGGCCACGCCATGGCCACCAGGCCAAAGATAATTCCGAGCGCACCGATGACGAACAGTGCGGTGGCGGACCGTTGCAGCATTTGGCTTCCCATGAAGCTTCCTTTCGTTCCCACATGCAGGGGCGAAGCTCATAGTGCACCCCCCTGAAGAAGTGTCATCGCTTGGGTGAGCTTAACAAATCAGACGACTCGGGTCGACGAAGATAAAATTGGTGATCCGCGAAAGCACACGTCGCCTGACGTGAGCCGTACCGCGCGGCAGCCCCAGTTGCTTGCGGGATTACGGCGGAGTGCAAGAAGATCCCGCCGACAGCACCTGGAGGATCCGGCCAGTGATTGGGTTGGCTTGTCCCGAGCGCAATATCCTCTAGACAGCCACCCGTTGAGGGGTTTTCATGCCGAGCTTTTCCCTAGACACGCTTGCAGCCGTGCCTTCCGGCGAGCGCGACGCACTGGCGATCGTGCAGGCGCAGAACGAGACCAGGATTCAGAAGCTGGTGTCCGTCCGGATGGGACGCATGGCGCAGTCCGCCTTCGCTTACTACCGCGGCAGCGCAGCTACCATGGCTCACGACCTGTCGACAGTGCCCAACAGCGGGATTTAGGTGGTGGCGTGCGGCGACACGCACATCTCGAACTTCGGCTTTTACGCTTCACCGGAACTCAGACTGCTGTTCGATCTCAATGACTTCGACGAGGGTGGCCTGGCGCCCCGGGAGTGGGACCTCAAGCGCCTGGTGACCTCCGTCTACCTAGCGGCGCTAGACAACGGCGAGCGTCGCAAAGATGCCTGGCGAACCGCGCGCAAGACTGCCAAGTCGTACCGGCGCTGGATCGGCTGCCTAGCCGAGGTATCAGCGCTGGACCGTTTTTACGCGACGGTCGATTCCTCTCAGCTCAGCAGCCTCTTCGGCGATACCGGCCGCAAACAGCTCGCCAAGGCGGACGCCGCAGGATTGTCGAGCAGCCCCGCTCACGACGCGCGAGTTGGTGACCGCCCCGGCCACGATCAACCGGCTGTGGGGCGAGTATGTCGCAACCACTCGCGAGGACATCCGCTACCTCCTGCTGGGGTACCGCCTAGCGGATGCCGTGCTGCGCGTCGTGGGAGTCGGCTCGCTGGGCACCCGCTACTACATCGTCTACGTCGAAGATGCGAAAGGGAATCTGCTGTTCCTTCAGCTCAAAGAGGCACGCGAGACAGTGCCGGCCACACACGGCGGAATAGAGCAGGTCTCCGCGAGCGGAGCGGTGATGACAAACCAGGGCCGACGAGTAGTGGGAACTCAGCGCGTATTCCAGGCCCATTCCGACCCGTTCCTGGGCTGGATCGAGGGCCACGCGCAAGACCAGGGCGAACACGTGCGGGTGGACTACTACTGGCGCCAGTTCAAGGACATGAAGGGGTCGATCAACCTGGCCAGGCTTCCGCTGGCGGATCTGGAGACCACAGCCAAGGTCTGCGCCGGGTTGCTGGCGCGGGCGCACGCCCAGACCCCTGCGATCGTGGAGTTGGCGGCTAAGAGCCCCGGTGGGCGCGACTTCGACGAGGCGCTGGCAACCTTTGCGCAGGGGCACGCCGACGTGTGTCTCGCAGACTACGAACAACTGCGGGCCGCCATCGCTTCGGGCCAGGTGCCGGCGGAACAGGGCATCTGACCCGCTTGCGCTAGACCAATGCGCGCAAGGGCCCCCGTCGGGCAGAGATATTCTCCACGGGGTAACGCCTGCTAAGGGCACGCCCCCTGTCAGCCAAGAGAGGTATCCCTAGCTCGTCGACCACCAGCCCAGACAGATTTTGTCGCTAGCGTGTCCGCTGAGTTCGCCCCAACGCTGCGCCCATGCCCGCCGCAAGTTCGAGGGCCCTACGGCTGGCTCGTCACCTCAAGCGGGTTGAGCGAGCCCCCGCCGGTCTTGAGGCCGACACCCACGCCCAGCCTTGGCAGGCTCAACATCCTTGCCTGCCCCGTCATGGAAAACGACGCAACCGTCGGGCTTGCCACCACGATCATCTGGCCACGAGCGCTCTTCACCCTGGACGCTATGTAGGGCTGCCTTCCTCCTCACAGTGAAGCAACGCCCTTCCTGGGGAGCTGCGACGGGAAAACTTGATTAGTTTAATTAGCTATCCATTTGGGTGATCAAAGATCGAAGGTGGGCATGCCATGGGGAGGTCCAAGCCGAACCACCATGTGCACCGGACTCGACGCCGCGAACCGCAGGATTGACTCGACGGGCCCCAAGGAGGCCGAGTACATCTGGAGCGACATCTGGCACCTAGAGACACACCACTCAACTGCACTAGAAGGGAACACTCTCGTCCTGCGGCAGGTCGCGGCGCTACTGGAACAGGGCAAGGCCGTCGGGGCAAAGCCACTCAAGGAATACATGGAGGTGCAGGGCTACGGCGCAGCGGCACGTTGGGTGTATGCGCAAGCCCCGGAGCCTTCCTGGGAAGCGGGTGGGCTCATCACGATCACGGAGGTACGCCAAATCCACGAGCGGGCCATGACCCCGGTCTGGCAAGTGGCACCCCATCCTGAGGCGACCCCACGAAAAGCCCCCGGGCCGTTTCGCGAGCGTGATATCCGCCCCTTCCCTGTGATGTACTCGGCGGGGTCACGGTTCTGCTTCCGGGCGAGGTTGCGCAGATCGTTGCAGGCGCGCCCTGCCGGCGTGTCTCGGGACGGAGTCGGAGGGGTCACAAAAGCACCTCTAACGCCTGGCGGATCCGAGGAAGTGCCTTGGGGAACGGTCCTGCGACCTTCAGTAGTGCCGCTGGGGTGTTCCCGCTCTGGCGAAGCCACCGCCTCAACGCCTCGTACGCGACAGCGCTTCCTTCCTGATGCATGAGCCGGAAACAGTCGACGACGGTGCGCTCTGCTGAGTAGATCGCGACCGTGACTTCCTCTCCGATCTCGACGTACTCGCGGCCGACCTGAAAGGTTCGAGGATCAAAGCTATGCCAGTTCACATTCGCAAGCCCCTCTGGATGATGCGTACCACGCGGTAACGCGATATCGGAGGTGAAAGGGATCTCGTCGCTCAGATCATGATGCACAAGAGCACTCGTGAGGCACAGCGTCGCATCACTGTGCAGTCTCGTCGCGG
>JAUNKK010000075.1 GCA_030532825.1 Propionibacteriaceae bacterium | reverse complement strand
TCGCGATCATCTCCTACGGCGCGGCCTGCGTGTCGTTTGGGGCGGCGGTGCTGTATCTGTTGCACCCGTCTTTGGGGAAGCGGATTCGGCTGCCGCGGCTGGAGGTGTTGGATGACATCGGGTACCGCGCCGCCGTCGTCACTTTCCCGACGCTGACGATCATGATTGTGCTGGGGTCGGTGTGGGCGAAGACCGCGTGGGGCGCCTACTGGCAGTGGGATCCGAAGGAAACAGCGGCGTTCGTCACCTGGCTGATGTATGGCGCCTACCTGCACGCGCGGGTCGTGCGGAACTGGCGCGGCCGGGCGTCGGCGTGGCTGCTGATCGTCGGGTTCATCACTGTGCTGTTCGCGTTCTTCGGCAACCACATCTTTGGGGGGCTGCATTCCTATGGGTGAGTGGAAACGCACGCTGGTCGCTGTCGGGATGCTGGTGCTCGTGACGGGGCTGGTGCTCGGCGGGGTGTTCTTGTTCCAGGGCGGGCCTAGGCCGCAGGCGTCGGCCACCCCGTCGCCGCAGACGCTAGCCGTCGGGCAGGCGGCCCCGGACTTCCGCGGCCTCGACGTCGACGGCAACCCGGTGTCGCTGGAGTTGCTGAAGGGCCGACCCGTGTGGCTGTTGTTCCAGGCCACCTGGTGCTCCAACTGCCGGGCCGAGATCGCCGATGTCAAAGCCGCGGCCCAGGAGCAGGGTGTGACGGTGGTGGCGGTGTATCTGCAGGAGGACAAGGACCTGGTCACCGACTACGTGTCACGCCTAGCCCTAGCCGACCTGACCAACATGCCCGACCCGAACAGCGCCATCTCCAGCGCTTATGGGGTCTCGTCGGTGCCGACGCACTTCTTTATCGACGCGGACGGCGTCCTGAAGTCGGTGAAGAAGGGAGCCTTGACGGCCGACGCCATGACCCAGGAACTGGGGTCGCTGAAGTAACGGGGATCTAGTGATCCGGGTCGCTCGGAACTCGCCCGTCAGTTTTGAACGGAAGACTGGTCGATTCTGTCGGCAGGAGCCCCACCCACGATGACTGATCGCGCACTATTACGCGACGCGGTGGGAGCATAGCCGTCGGGGCGTGGCACTAGACTGCCGCACATGGACGCCATCGACGTGATCAGCACCAAACGCGACGGCGGGCCGCTCAGTGACGAGCAAATCGACTGGGTGATCCGCGCCTACACCGACGGCGTCGTCGCCGACGAGCAGATGGCAGCGCTGGCGATGGCGATTCTCCTCAACGGCATGGATCGGCGGGAGATCGCACGGTGGACCGCGGCCATGATCGCATCGGGGGAGCGGATGGATTTCTCGTCCCTGCCTTATCCGACGGCCGACAAGCACTCCACGGGGGGAGTCGGGGACAAAATCACGCTGCCGCTGGCGCCCCTGGTCGCGGTGTTCGATGTCGCGGTGCCGCAGCTGTCGGGACGGGGACTCGGACACACCGGCGGCACCCTGGACAAGCTGGAGGCGATCCCCGGCTGGCGGGCCGCGCTCAGCAACGACGAGCTGCTGGGGCAGCTGGCTGACGTCGGTGCTGTGGTGTGCGCCGCCGGGGCTGGCCTGGCCCCCGCCGACAAGAAGCTGTACGCGCTGCGGGACACCACCGGCACCGTCGAGGCCATCCCCCTCATCGCGTCGTCAATCATGAGCAAGAAGATCGCCGAGGGCACGGGCGCGCTCGTGCTGGATGTGAAGGTGGGCTCGGGGGCGTTCATGAAGACCCGCGAGCGCGCCGAGGAACTGGCTCGCACCATGGTGGAGCTGGGCAGCGATGCGGGCGTGAACACCGTTGCGCTGCTGACCGGTATGGACACCCCGCTGGGTTTGACCGCCGGGAACGCCTTGGAGGTCCGCGAGGCCGTCGAGGTGCTGGCCGGCGGCGGCCCGGCCGATGTGGTGGAGCTGACCGTGCGTCTCGCCCGTGAAATGCTGACGGCCGCCGGGAAACCCGACATTGATCCGGCGCCCGCGCTGCAGGACGGGCGCGCCATGGATCGGTGGCGCCGCATGATCGCCGCGCAAGGCGGAGACCCAGACGCCCCCTTGCCGGTCGCGGAACACACCCACACCGTCGTCGCCGAACGCGACGGCTACGTCACCGCGCTGGATGCCCTAGCGGTCGGGGTCGCGGCTTGGCGGCTCGGCGCCGGAAGGGCCCGCAAGGAGGACGACGTCCAGGCGGTGGCCGGGGTTGAGCTGCACGCCAAGCCGGGGGACCGCGTCACCCAGGGGGCATCCCTGATGACTCTGCACACCGCCACCCCCGAGCGCTTCGAACGCGCCCTCGACGCCCTGAACGGTGCCGTCAGCTACGCCGACGCACCGGTGGCTCCCGACCCAGTGGTGTTGGGGCGCATCGCCGCGAACTGAGGCCCGTCGCCCCAGGCCGACGATTTCCCACGCGGCCCGGGGTGGTATAAGATTTCGGACGGCCCGCAGGGCCGCCGGGGTGTGGCGCAGCTTGGTAGCGCGCGTCGTTCGGGACGACGAGGCCGCAGGTTCAAATCCTGTCACCCCGACCATGTGATATCCCGGGACATCGGAATGGCCTGAGTCTTCATTGTGGAGGTTCGGGTTTTTGTTTTTGCCGGTGGGTTGGTAGTCGCGGGTGGGGTCGATGGTGAATTGTCGGATGATCCAGCCGCCCCAACGAGTAGCCCAGCCTCCGGTCCTCCCCGACGGTGACGACGGCGGCATTGCCCGATGGCGACGGGCATGTGGTGAGCACCCCAGGGATAGTTTAACTTCAGGCATCGAAAGTCCAATACTTGACTGCATCGATTTGTGGTCAAGTTTGGGAGTGGGATGTCGAGGCAGAGCAAGAAGCTGCGCAATCGTCGCGAGATTCAGCGCCAGGCGATCCTGCTGACCATAGACCGCGGTTTCGACGGCTTCACGATGCATGAACTGGCGGAGGCGGCAGACATGAGCCGGACCTTCATCTTCAACCACTTCACAGACAAGGCGGGAGCGGTGCTGGGGATCACGGTCGATGCTGATGCCGAGAGGGCAGAGGCGACCGAGCTTGCCTCGCGGACTCCCGTGGCAGAAACACCGTTTCAGGATGCCGTGCGGCTCGTTACGGCCGTGTTGAACTCTTTCGACGTCGATGTGGAACTCAAGGAGTTGTATCGGCTGATGCCGCAGACGGCCATGCGGGAGCCAAAGCTGAAGAGGGTCTTCGACGAGCGTAATGAGCAGACCATCACGTGGTTGACTGGCCTTCTTCGGGAGAGGTTCGCCGATGACGTCGACGCCGCGGACACGCGCCTGATCGGAGCCCTCCTGGCGACGCCGCTCACCGAGGCAATCAATCGTCTGCTTGAGGACGACGAAGCGACAGGTAACTCGCTTGTCGAAGTGTTTCATCAGGTGGTTGCAGATAGCAACCGCCTAACTAGCTAATCTCACTCGATATTCTCACCTAGGAACTCTCGCTCCAATGCTCACATTCCTGCGCCGAGCCTCCCTCGGTATCACCATTGCCCTAGCGGTGCTCGGCTTGTTTCTCGGCGGCTTTGTGCACGGAGAACTGGGGTCAGTCGCCACACAGGCAGCCACCATCCTCTTCGGGCTCGTCGCCCCCACCCTTCTGGTGATGATTGTCCTGTTTGCGGCGGTAGCCATCTTCCTGCTGTGGAAGAACGGCGGCAAGAAGCTGCTTGCGGTGGTCGCGGTACTTGCGCTTGCCGCCTCCAGTCTTCTCGCGGTGGATCTCAGCATCTACGCCAGCTCGATCACCAGCAAGGGTGGCAGCTACAACTTCTTGACGGTGGCGACCGGCGGCGCGATGAGGGCTGTTGATCCGGTGGAGGAAGTCGTCTACGCCAACCGCGATGGCAAAGACCTCACGGTTTCCGTCTACGACACCGGCAAGAGAAAGAAGGACGCTCTGGCGCCGGTCTACGTCTACAACCATGGGGGCAGCTGGACTAGCGGGACGCCACGGGACATGGGCATGCTTCATACCGCCATGGCCGACGAGGGGTACGTCTCGTTCAGCATCTCCTACCGTCTGGCCACCCAGGGGCGTCTAGACAACCCGACATGGGATAAAGCAATCGTAGATGTTGCCGACGCCATGCGGTGGGTGCGTGACAACGCCGAGAGGTATGGCGGAGACCCCGACCGTATCGTTCTCAGCGGGGAGTCCGCGGGCGGAAACCTCGCCCTTATCTACAGCGGCAAGGTTTCGGTCGGCGACATCGACGGCCCCACGCCGAAGGCCGTCGGGGTCATGTTCCCTGCGGTGGACATTCCATGGATCAAGGACAACGGACGGTACCTCACCCCCGAAACGATCCCTTACATCGTTGAGCCATACATCGGTGGCGAACTCGCGGATCACCCCGATCGCGTGGCGGCAATCTCGCCGTTGAATTTCATGCATGAGAATCTGCCGCAAACCCTGATCATCCATGGCGAGAAGGATGCTCTGGTGACCGTCGGTGGTTCGCGCGACTACGTGGCCAAGGCAAAGGACCTTGGCGTGCAGGCAGAGCTTGTCGAGATTCCGTTCTCGCACCACGGCACCGATGCCCAAGCCAATCGCAGCCTGATCCTCAACATGCTCGACGGTATTGAGGGCATGCGCCCGTAGCGCGCCAACCACAATCCGTGACTCAGCCCAGCGGGGAACTGATCCAGTAACTCGTCATTGATCACCTCACGACGCAACTGGCCCTCCCCTAACAAGCAGCGTTGCCACGACCCTCTGACATCGCCCTCTGGTGTCGACCACCCCCTCCATGAGCAGCGCATCGTCCACCAACGTGTCCCTGATCTCGGCGATCACGATCTGATGTGACATCGCATGGCCGAGGTCATGCCTACCGAGGGCTTGCATTACCTCGCAGTCCAGAGCAATCGGCATGCCTCGGAGAATGGGGTTACTGCTGGGGAAATGCTCCACGGCTTCCTCGTACAGAGTCGGCTTGAGTGGGTGCCGCCGAAGCGATCGAGTACCGAGACGATCCACGCGTCAAAGGTGGCGCTCTTCAGGAACGAGGAGCGAGAGACTGCCGTGTGTCATGAGATTCGCGAACGTGGTTTCGACGAGGTTTGACCCCCACCGCCACGATGGCCGGGGTGAGGCACACGACGCCCACGGCGGGCACGGTGCTGAAGTCGACAACTCCTTCGGAGATCAGCGCCCCCAGGGCTATGACCACCGACGGCATTAGGAAGGTGTTTGGGGAGACGCTCCTTGCGAGAGATTCCCGCCCGTGGATTCCGGAGACTGTCCCATCACGTCCTTCAGCACCGAGACGAGGTGGGGCGGCTCCAACGGAATCTGGCTCGCAGGCAGGTGATCAATCGGAACCCACTGCACTCCCCTGAACCAGGGCCGCTCGTAGGTCTCAAGTACTTGTTGGCCCGCCGTCAGCGGCCGGGCCAGACAGAACCATTCCGTCCCCTCATAGGTCTGCCCTGCCCATGTGGTCTTTCGGAGGTGGGGGCGAGGAGTGCCGCACAGTTGGATATCCCAGCCAGTCTCTTCGGCGGTTTCTCTGAGGAGCGCAGCCTTCAAGACTCTCACCAGGTTCAACCGCCCCACCAGGTGGCTCCAGGATCTCGTGTCCATCCAATGGGTCTTCCCAATGGATCAACAAGAGTTCGTCGCGCCCATTGACAACAAGGGCTCGAACCGCCTTGCGTGCGGATGAGGTCTGCGTCATGGGGGTACCTGTCTAAGAGGGGTGGTTGGCCATTTTGCCATGCACGGAGCCTGACCCCGTTTATTGGGCACGCTGAATCCAGCCGGGGGCTGGGGGAGCGAGAGGTTCGTTCATCCAGTCGAGGAAGAACTATTTCGGAGGAGTTCCGTCGTCAGGCTGTGGACTCAGTCCACGACGGGGGCCACGGTCCGTGGGGTCGCTGCTGAGCTGAGGGTGCGGGACGCTACGGCAGTGGCGCGAGGTGTGCGGGACAGACTGAAAGTCTGCCGCGGACGGCACCCTCACGACAAGCCCGCTCCATGCCACCCAACTGGGGCCCCGCTACAGGGCGAGGCAGCGGCGGATCGCCCGGCGGAGGCGTGGGTGGTCGAGTTGGAGGCCGAACAGGTCGAGCTGAGCGCGGGCGTATCAAATGGTCTGTGTAAGTGGTCTACCTGATCTGAGGGAGATTGATTACGACCATGACCAAGCAACGATAAGCCGATCAGCAATTGCGGAACAGCTACGTCGTGAGGTGATCGATGACGAGTTGCTCGATCAGCTCATGACCTCAAGCAGTGAGCGTGGTGTCGCGTTGACGGGCGAGGGTGTTTTGCTGCCCGAGTTGGTTAAGGCAGTGCCGGGGACGGGGTATGTGCAGGCTGAGCTGACTGACCATCTGGGCTACGGTCAAGCATGACTCGGCGGGGCGGGGTTCGGGAAATACTCGCGTCATGGCACCACCTTGAAGACAGTCGACACCCCAAGGGTCGGGCCGGTCGGGGCCGGACCGGTCCTGGGGTGCCGAGCTGGCCATGTTTTGTTTCGCGGCTGGTACCCAGCGGGCAGCGTCGGCTTGGCGGGATGGAAGACCAGAACGATCAGCGGTGGTGTGTCGGCGGAATGGATGATCCGTGATATCCAGCATCACCTCGCGGCCACGCTGCGCCACCCAGGCTGTTGCCGTGAGACCATCAGCAATATCCGATTGAGGCCGTGGCCGAGCGAGGTTGCCGCCTGGTAGAACCGTCCCCTTGGAGGCTTATCTCACCTGTGATCTGTCCTCGACGCCTTGGTAGTCAAAGACCGGTGACTTTAGGACCGCGATGGTGAACTGGCACGCCCACATCGCAGTCGGTGTCGAAGGCGCCCAGATACGCCCCCTTTCGCATCCGGGGTCCAGGCCGGGGCGTCGAGGTTCTGGGGTCAGCGTGTGTGCCCCGACTCGCCAAGCCGCGGGGTCCGTGACGACCGGAAAAGTATGCCGCGACGGGCTCAGCTATGCCGATGTCATGACACACCCTCTGTCTAGGTCCTGAGCCACAGCACCCTCTCACGCACAGTGCGAAGTGTCGGGACATGGTTAACGAATGCCTCGGGACTTCATCGCCGTAGCGATTGCCAGGACTCTACGAGAGAAGGACGGCCACTGGAAGCGCTCCGTGTGTGGGAAGATCGCCGGCCGGAGTCGCGGCGTTTCGAGGACTGACCCTGTTCTGCGAGCGGGGTGCCGCGCTGCGACCGACTCAGCGACCGTCGATTATGGCCACGGTGAGCGTCCACAGGAATTGTCCATCACGGTTGGTGACGTTCAACTCGGTTGTCGAATTCTTCGGATTGTCGACCCGTACACAGCTGCCGGCGTAGCCTGGAAGTCATGGAGGAGTCTTGGGCTTCCAGCTCTGCTACGCGCAGGACCATGCAGGGAAACCGCAGTCGTGACACCAAGGCGGAGCTTGCCGTGCGACGCATAGTGCACGCACGGGGACTGCGTTATCGTGTCAACGCACGTCCAGAAGCGGGGATCCGCCGCACGGCCGATCTCCTCTTTACACGAGCGCGGGTGGCCGTCTTCATTGATGGCTGCTTTTGGCACGGCTGCCCGACCCATTTTACGATGCCGGCCACTAACACCGACTTCTGGAGCGCGAAGATCAATGGTAACCGGCGGCGTGACGCGCAGACCACGGCCGCGTTGGAGGACCAAGGCTGGATTGTGCTGCGCTTCTGGGAGCACGAGAGACCTCTGTCCGTGGCCTCTCGCATCATCGAAGTGGTACGAGAGGGGCATTATCCGCAGCGTGTGGCCGACTGGCCGCCCAAATGCACACCCTGGACCGGTCAGGCTGCTGCGCATCGGCGATCCGCTATGGCGTAGTCCAGCCATAAGTGTCCGCGCATGCCGGTAAAGTGAGGGCAGTTGGCCGGGCTAGGTTGGGGGCCTCGCGCCACGACGACGGTCGTGTTCTCCTGCAGTAGGAGTCTAGGCGGAAGGAGCGCTGGAGCGTGGCGACATACGCAGTGAAGCTGGAGCGTTCCGCGCCTCTCATACTTCCGAGGCACCCGGAGGCTCCAGACGACGGCAGCTTCGAGGATTGGTGTAGGCAAGAGAAGGGCTCGGGACGCCCCTTGGCTGTCGACCTATTCTCTGGCGCCGGTGGCCTTGGTGCCGGTGTCGAGGCTGCTGGGTGGACCGTTGTCGCCGCGGTCGATCATGACATGGCGGCTCTAGACACGCACCGAGCGAACTTTCGGGGACAAGCACTTGAAGTGGACATGGCCGACCCGACCCAGGTGGTTGCGCTTATTGAGTGGCTCCGCCCACTTGAGATTGACCTTGTCGCTGGAGGACCGCCCTGCCAGCCCTTTAGCCGCGCCGGACGGGCGAAGATCCGTAGTCTCATCAACGATGGCGTGCGCGATGAGGTCGACTCGCGCAAGGAGTTGTGGCGGTCGTTCATCGATGTCGTCTTGGCACTGAGACCTCGCGCAGTTCTCATGGAGAATGTGCCCGACATGGCCATTGGCGATGATCTCGCCGTCATCAGGGCGATCGCAGACATCCTCGAAGGCGTTGGATATATAGTCGATTACCGACTTCTTGACGCATGGCGCCACGGAGTACCACAGCACCGCAAGCGATTTATCCTGCAAGCACGCAACGACGGGGCTCTACCGAATTGGCCGGCACCAATGGAGCATCGCCCCACCGTTCGTGATGCGATTGAGGACCTTCCTTCGCTCGACGGCACCACCGGCGCACGCGAGCTAACCTATACGGGTCAACCATCCAGTGCATTGGCCAAGACCCTTCGTGACGATGACACGGACATCATCTACGACCACATGACTCGTCCGGTGCGGGACGATGACCGGGAAGCGTTCATGCTCATGACCTCCTCGACCCTGTACTCGGACCTCCCAGAGCGCCTGCGCCGTTACCGCTCCGACACCTTCAACGATAAGTACAAGCGCCTCGACTGGGATGACCTCAGCAGAACGATCACCGCTCACATCGCCAAGGACGGCTACTGGTACATCCACCCGAAGGAACACCGCACACTCACCGTTCGTGAGGCGGCACGTATCCAGACCTTCCCAGACAGCTTCCGCTTCGCAGGGACCCGCAGTGACGCCTTCCGACAGATCGGCAACGCAGTCCCACCAGCACTGGGGCGGACCGTCGCAGAGGCAATCCTACCCCTCGCTGAGCCACGTCAGGAGCAGCCCAGACTTCCTGATCTGCGCCAGAGGCTATCGCTGTGGGCCGACGAGCAGAGAAAGACGGCATGGTGGCTCTACCCCGGGCCGGACATGACGGCCGCCGCGGCAGCGGTCGCCGCTCTGCTTGACGTGCACCGACTTCCCCTCGCAACCGCCAAGTCATTGATGGAACCACTCCGAGCTGTTCCGGACCTCTCCATCGAGTCGTTACAGCACATAGACGTGCATGCGCTCAGCAAGACTCGCAAAGACGCCGTAAGACGGCTTCGAGGCATCGTCCGCGAGAGCCCGTCGGTAGACTGGACACCGCGTGTTGCAGCCATGTTCGGCGACGCGCAGCACCGCGTGTTCTCGCTACTACGCGGCGGCAACGAACTCCTCGTCAACGAGCACGTCAGCAAAGTTGTGACTCTCCTGATGGAGTTGCCCGAAGGGCACACAGGGATGCGTACTGACATCAAGGTTGCTCTCGCCCAGTTGGTTTCCAGCGGGGGTGAAGCTGCATTGCGGATGTGTGCAATCCGTGCGATCGCTGTTTCCGAGGCACGAGCCCGAATTCTCAACCCCGCCACTCTACAACCAACAGACGTAAGGGGAGATCGAGTCTCATGAGCGCCGATATCCAGCAGACCGTGAGCCATGAGCCATCGGGCAGTGGCGCGCTCCGTCCGAAGGCGCGGCTGCTCCGGACACTCGGTAGCGATCTGATCAGCAGCGACAAGGTCGCCCTAATCGAACTGGTCAAGAACTCTTACGACGCAGACGCCAGCGTTGTTCTCATCCGCTTCCATGGTCCGTTGGAGGAAGCCAAAGGTCGCATCGAGGTTTGGGACGATGGCCACGGCATGGATGTCGCCACACTCCAACGTTCATGGCTTGACATCGCGACCGACACTAAGAGACGACGCCCTCGCAGTGACGGAGGCCGACGAGTGCTCGGTGAGAAGGGCATTGGTCGACTCGCTGCCGCTCGGCTCGGTCACGAGATGATGCTCATCACGCGGATGACCAATGCCGACGAGGTCAAGCTTCTGATTGACTGGACGGATTTCGATCGCGAGGACGCGTACCTAGATCAGATTGAGGTCGCCTGGGAAGTCGGGGCACCCGACGTCTTCTCTGACTTCGGCGCAGCCTTTGACGCCTTCTCCGTCGCTGAGAACGAGACCTGGCATCACGGCCGGGGGACAGCGGTCCAGATTGACGGCCTTTCTCGCGCGTGGGATCGTGACGATCTTCTCGAGCTACGCACAGCGCTGACGCGGCTGATACGACCCCGTCCGGGCACAGAGTCAAACCTCGCGAGCGCAGGAGACGCTGAGCCCGACTTCCAGGTGATTCTGGAACTGGTCGACGTCGAGGATAGCTTAGAAGACCTCGCCGGTCCTATCGAGCCATTGTCTGAACTCCAGACCCCTCATTACAGCCTCACCGGTTCCGTGGATGCCCAGGGGTCCGCCACGCTTCGCTACACACAACAGGCCCCTCCGCTAGAGGAAGTTATCGGCGTCAAACAGCTGTGGACCAATGAGAGGCGCTCCCCGCAGGCAGGACCCTTCGACTTCGAGATCAACGTCTGGGACCGAGACAACAGAGCTATCAAACGGACCCTCCAGGAGACCAGCGCAGAAGGTACAGCGCCGAGCGCGAAGGACTTGAAGGGCTTCCGCGACACGCTCAGCGAAGTGGCCGGTGTCAGCATCTACCGAGATGGCTTTCGAGTCCTGCCATTCGGTGAAAGCGGCGACGACTGGCTCGGACTCGACCTACGACGGGTCCAGACGCCAACCCGCCGAGTATCAAACAACCAGATCATCGGGCACGTCTTCATTGGCGCTGACACGAACGAAGGGCTCAAGGACCAGTCGAACCGAGAGGGCATCCTCGCCGGCACCGCCTACTCGGACCTCCAGACGCTCGTCAAAGCCGCGCTCAATGAACTAGAGTCGCGCCGGTACATTGCGCGTCACCTCAGGAAGGAACCGGATGAAAGCAAGGGCGGCCTATTCGAACGCTTCGACCTTGGTGAGATTCGTGCCGCGTTAGCCCAGAGCTATCCCGGTGAAAAGCATCTGATCGGGCTCATCGACGAGAAGAACCGTGATATCCAAGAAGGCGTTACAGAGGTTCAGAACGTCCTGTCGCGATACTCCCGACTCGCCACCCTCGGAGCACTCATCGATCGCGTCCTCCATGACGGTCGAACCATCGTGACACGACTCAAGAACATCGCGCGGTTCGGTGCCCGCGACCTCAACAAGAAGAACTTCACTGACAGCGAGAAGATCGCAATCGCTGCGAAAGCCATGTCGGACACGACGACCCAAGCTGATCTCCTCTCCTCTCTCTTCAAACAGATCGAGCCTTTTGGTGGCCGCAAGCGTGGACGCCCCAAGGAGATCAGCACCAGCGACGTCATTGATAAAGCATTCTCCATACTCCAGCAAGAAGCCGACGACTGCGGCGTCAGACTGGTTCAGGAGGGAGAGCCAATCAATGTAAAGATCGACGAAGCTGAACTGCTGACAGTCCTCACCAATCTCATCCAGAACGCCATCTATTGGACCTCAACCCAAGCTAAGGGAGCCGAACGAAAGGTAATCACTGCCGCCCGCCTCAACGAGGACTCTTCATTGAGTCTTGTCGTAAGCGACTCTGGGCCCGGAGTGGCGGAGAGTATTCGTTCGCACATCTTCGACCCCTACTTTTCCAGCAAGCCTGAAGGTATAGGCCTTGGCCTGAGCATTGTAGGCAATATAGTGGAAGACATCTACGAAGGGCAACTCGTGCTCGTTGACGAAGGTCCGCTCGATGGGGCTACCTTCGAGGCTACATTTAGGAGGAGGGTCCATTGAAAGAAAAAGTCAGAGTCCTCGTCATCGAGGACAAGGCTGATTTGGCCGCAGACGCGAAGCGCGAGATTGAAGATGCTTTCGAAGAGAGTAACGAGATCGAAGTTGAAGTCTCGGTAGAGACAGATTTTGACAAGGGACTCTCGCGTGTCCGTGCGCGTGAAAGCGACGTGATCGTGTTGGATGTCCGCCGCGACGCTTCTGCGTCTGTGACACAGGACGACGCTGCTGGACAAGCTGTCTATCGTGAAATCCAGGAAGCCTGTTTCGCGCCGGTTGTATTCTGGACTGCTCTACCCGAAATGGTAAATCATGAGCGGATGAGTCCTCTGGTAACCGTGGTGACCAAAGAGGAGACGGTCAAGCTTCCTTCCGCTATTCAGGCGGCTGTCGAGAGCGGAGCCTTAATCAGGATCCGCGGTATCGAACAGCAGGTCGCGGATGTGCTCCGAAGGCACATGTGGACGGAACTTGCCCCGAACTGGGCGGAGTACACAGAGGCCGCTGACTCGGAGGGCATCGTTCAGGTGCTACTTAGTAGGCTCGCTCGGATCCTTGACGAGGACCGCGACCAGAAGTTCACAACTCACCCGAGCCATCGTTACGTGTATCCGCCCGCATCGGAGCGCCGATCACCCGGTGACGTACTTCGCGTTCCGGACCAGGACTGGTGGGTGGTTCTGACGCCTGCGTGTGACTTCGCGCAACGAAAGGTCCAGTATGTTCTTCTCGCCAAGGCTAGCCCGCTGGCGGAGCACCCGAAGTATCAGGCGTGGGTGAGCGCAAACGCTGGGAGTAAGAAAAAGAAGGACTGTTGGAAGAATCTGGAACGGGATGTCCTCAAGGCGACGCGCGGAAGGTTCCACTTTCTTCCTGCGTTCCGTAAGATCCCGGACTTGGTGATCGATCTAGAGAACGTGAGGGCGGTCGAGGTTGATGCGCTGGGCAGCTTCGACTGGGTTGCTTCACTCGTCAGTCCGTTTGCTGAGGCATTGCTGGTGCAGTACAGCCATGTTCGTGGACGCATTGGAGTGCCCGACCTTGATTCTGAACTTGTCAGGCAGCGCCTGCTAGACGGCCAGTCGACAGACAGCTGACTCGGCTTAGTGGACCTTGAGGCTTATTCATGGGTGTAGGTGAATATGATTCCGAGGGTGGCGTTGATGG
>JAUNKK010000074.1 GCA_030532825.1 Propionibacteriaceae bacterium | reverse complement strand
AACTGCAGGACTCGCCTCATGCAGGTCAGCTTATTAGGGTGGGGGCACCATGTCCGACACCCTGTTCCCCGATTTCGCTGCCATTTTCGCCTCCGACGATCCTGCACCCGACAGGCCAGTCCCTTCTGGGTCGAGCCGCAGCGTCGATGAGGCGGATCTCGTCGCGGGGCTGAACGGACCGCAGCGCGAGGCAGTCACCCACTCCGGTGCCCCCGTGCTGGTGGTGGCTGGCGCCGGCTCCGGCAAGACGCGCGTTCTCACCCGGCGTATCGCCCACCTGGTGGGGGTGCGCGGTGTGCACCCGGGGGCGATCCTGGCGATCACCTTCACCAACAAGGCGGCTGCTGAGATGCGGGAACGGGTGGTCGAGCTAGTCGGCAACCGGGCGAAGCTAATGTGGGTCGCCACGTTTCACTCCGCCTGCGTCAGGATCCTCCGCAGCGATATCGACCGGTTCGGGCTGGGCAAGAGCTTCTCCATCTACGACGATGCCGACGCTAAGCGGTTGATGTCGCTGGTGCTGCGAGACCAGGCCCGGGACCAGAAGCGCTTCCCCGTGCGGGCTGCCATGAACGCCATCAGCGCCTGGAAGAACGACTTGGTGGATCACGAGACCGCCAAGGAACAGGCCACCAGCCCGGACCAGAAGGCCCACGCCGAGGTCTACGAGGAATACCAGGCGCGGCTACGGGCCGCCAATGCCCTGGATTTCGACGACCTCATCATGACCACCGTCCACCTGTTTCAGGCCTTTCCTGATGTGCGCGAGAAGTACCGGCGACGGTTCCGTCACGTGCTAGTGGACGAGTATCAAGACACCAACCATGCCCAGTACGCTTTGATCCGTGAACTCTGCGGCGGGGCCACGGTCTCCGCCACGGAGACACCGACGGTGGAGCCGGCGGAACTCATGGTGGTGGGGGACTCCAACCAGTCGATTTATGCGTTCCGGGGTGCCACAATCCGCAACATCCTGGACTTCGAAAAGGACTTCCCGGGTGCCCGCACCGTCGTGCTGGACCAGAACTATCGTTCCACCAACACCGTGCTGCAGGCCGCCAACGCCGTCATTGCCCGCAACGAGGGACGCCGCGACAAGACGCTGTGGAGCGACCTGGGGGAGGGGGCGCCCATCGTCGGGTGGGTTGCTGACACCGAGCACGATGAGGCGCAGTTCGTTGCCTCTGAGATCGACCGGCTTGTTGACGACGGCGCCACCCGCTACGGAGACGTGGCGGTGTTCTACCGCACCAACGCGCAGTCGCGCGCCCTCGAAGAGGTGTTTATTCGCGTCGGGCTGCCATACAAGGTCGTGGGCGGCGTGCGGTTCTACGAACGCAAGGAGGTGCGCGACGCCATCGCCTACCTCCGGGCTATCGCGAACCCGGCCGATGACGTGTCGGTGCGCCGCATCCTCAACGTCCCCAAGCGGGGCATTGGCGACCGGGCCGAGGCGGCGGTCTCGTCGCTGGCTGCTGCCGAGCGACTGAGCTTCTACGAAGCTTTGAGCCGCAGCGAACAGGCCCCCGGCCTGGCGACGCGGTCGGCGAAACAGATCCGGGCCTTCGTGGACCTCATTGAGGCGCATCGGCTTCAGATGGGGCAGGGGGTGCCAGCGCACGAAATCCTGACCAGTGTCCTCACCGCCTCCGGTTACCTGGCGGAGTTGCAGCACTCCACCGACCCCCAGGACGAGACCCGCCTGGAGAACCTTGAGGAACTCGTCAGCGTGGCCGCTGAGTTCGTGGCCGCCGCGAACGCGGTCGATCTTACCGAGACGGACGGCGAACTTGGTCTGGCCGCCGGGATGCCGGAGCCCGACGATTCGCTGCCCGCGTTTCTCGAACGGATCGCTCTGGTGGCCGACTCCGACCAGGTGCCGGTCGGTGAGCAGGGGCAGGGCGTCGTCACGTTGATGACGCTGCACACCGCCAAAGGCCTAGAGTTCGACACCGTCTTCCTCACGGGCATGGAGGAGGGCGTGTTTCCCCACATGCGGGCGATGAACTCGCGCGATGAACTGGAGGAGGAGCGGCGCCTCGCCTATGTCGGCATCACACGTGCCCGGAAACTCCTCCACTTGTCCCGAGCTAGCGTCCGGGTGACGTTCGGGCAACCGAACTACAACCCGGCCTCGCGGTTCCTCGACGAGATTCCTTCGGGGCTGCTGGATTGGCGGCGCCTGGGGGAGGAGCCAGGAGGGTGGGCCGCCTCCAGCGCGGACCGGCGGGCCCGGACCCGGCAGACGATGGGCTTCCGTCCAGGCCGAGGCAAGCCAGCCGTCGCCGTGACCTTGGCGGTGGGGGACCGGGTACTGCACACCACTTTCGGGATGGGAACGGTGCTGGCCGTTCACGGGGCTGGATTCAAGCAGCAGGTCGATGTGGACTTCGGCTCCGCGGGCAAGAAGCGGATCGCCGTCAGTCAGGCCCCCATGGAGAAGCTCTAAGAGCCCGCCCGGCTTGTTTCGGGAGACGCTGCTGCGCATTCGCGGGGCACGTTTATCTCACTGTGGTGTTGGCGTCGCCGCGCCCCGACGGGGTGTGCTCGGACACGCTACGAGGGGCTGCCGGATGACAGCCCCTCGTAGCTTATGGTTGCTGATTAGCCGACGCCAAGGCTGCGCAGGAAGGCCATCGGGTCGGAAGCCTTGTAGACATCGCCGGGGGTAACACCGGGAGCGTAGTACTCGAAGTGCAGATGCGGTCCGAACGAGCGCCCGGTGGTGCCGACGTAGCCGATGAGCTGCCCGGCGTCCACTGCCTGACCGGGGGAGACGACGGACTGCGACATATGGGCGTACAAGGTGGAGCCGCCGTTCGTGTGCTTGATGACGACGTTGTTGCCGGCCCAGGAGCCTGCGGTCGGGCTCATCACGATTCCGGAGGCCGCGGCGTAGATGGGGGTGCCGACGGGGGCGCCGAAATCCTGGCCCGTGTGGTAGCGCGACCAACTGCCAGTGGCACCGAAACGGGCGCCAACGTTGTAGTTCGACTTGAGGGGCATTGAGCCGCCGCCCTTGGAGACGGCCGACATGTCGCCAGGATCAATGTTGGCGGTATCGACGCCGGCCTCTTCAAGCGCCTTCTTCGCGGCGGCGAGGCGCTCTTCGGCGGCTTTGGCCTCGGCTTCCAGCTTCTCGGCTTGCGCGGCCACGAGCTCCAAGTCCGCGTCCATCAGCGCGTCGCGCTCGGCGGCGGTCTCGTTGGCGAGGCTCTCCATCGTGTCGGAGTACGTGGACTCCAGGGCCGCGTCGCGCTGGGCGGCGGTCTCATCCGCGACGGCCGAGTTGAGGCCGGTGCGTACGGCCGACCGGGAGGCGTCGTCGGAGTGGTCCGAGAAACCCTGCTCGGCGGCCTCAGCGGCGGCCTGAGGGACGGCCGCGTCAGTGGCGACATTGTCAGAGAGGGCGTTTTCGCCTGCCGAGCGGGAAACCCACGCCCAACCAAAGAGGGCGCCAGCTGCAATGATCCCCGCCACCGCGGCGGCGACGGAGGTCTTCCCAAAGCCGCGCCGCTTACGGCGGGAGGGGGCGGTGGAGACTTCGATGAGTTTCGTGTCTTCGGCCTGGTCGACCGGGGCTGCGGCCCGTTTCGGGGTGCTGGCCTGATCCGTCTGGCTCAAGGGTGTTCTCCGCTCCTAGGTGGCAGTCCGTCGAAAACCTTAGCAATTCTAAGCTTGCTCTCAAAATCTTGGTGTGCCAGCTCAGGTTGCTCTCGCGGAACGATACTCCGGGCTGGGGGCCAACCAAAAGTACGACAGCGATCAACGGGTTCTCCAAGTGCCTTCTTATGCGCGATCCGCTAAGGAGATTCCGGGGTGGAGTGGCCCGTTGGTGGCCGGTTATGCCCGGATTCTGGGGCTGAACGCCAGTTCGGGCTGGGCGGGCCCCGGGTGCCCGGCGGGTTGGCTCGTGCCACGCCTGGCCTCAACCCTCGCCTACGGTCGATCCCCACAAGGATTTAACTCGGTTAACGTGTGGCCCCCAGTGGCCTCTGAAAATGAGAATCCTCTGAGAGGGGCTTGGGGTTTATCGAGTCATCCCTGGGTGGCGCGCTGGCCGGCTCTGACCGCGATAGCTCCGAACTGTTCGGGGGCGAACCGAAACTCGGCCCAGACGTTAGCGCGGAGATACACGACCCTATTGCCCGTGACGATCACGCCGATCTGGTAGTACGTCGAAGAGTCGTTCGAGATCTGCTGAGCGATGTTGAACGACCGGGCCGCGACCGGCAGGTCGCTCATGCCGATGCCGCTGGTCGCATCCAGCTCCGTGACCTCGGCGGTGTTGACCCTCTTGGCACAGCTGGCGATGTTCGTGGCCAGCGTCTCCCCGAACGTGGCCGCGGTGGCCTCGTCGGGGAAGGTGAACAGGACTTCGTCGACACCCATCTGTGCCGGCGCATTCTGGTCGGATAGCACCAGCGTGCGCTGTAACCGCTCGGTCGGGCCGGGTTCGCTGTCGAGCGCAATTCCCTCGCAGCCCATGCCTTTGGCCCCAACGGCGGTCGGTTCTACGGCGTTCCATTGACCTTGGGTAGGGGTGATGCGGGGCAGGTCGCTGGGGATGAGCCAGCTGACGGGGACCGAGGCAGGCGGTGGGGTGGCCAGGTATCCCGGCGTCGCCGGGCAGGTCCCGCCTACCGCCTCGCACAGGCTGGTGAGGGAGCGCGTGAGACTGGCAGCGGCAGCCTCGGCCGACACAGGAGCCTCAAGGCGTGTGACATCCAGGACATGCACGGCTCGGCCGCTGCGCACTAGGAACAGGCTGTGGAACTGAGGCGTGTCGCTCTGGAACGTCACGGTCACCTGCGTGACCTCGTCACCCAGGCCCGTGATGGCGGTGGAACTGAGGATCTGCGCCGCTGGATCGGCGCAAGCGGCCAAGGTGGCCAGGGACCCTTGGTAGATCTGCCGGGCCGCCTCGTCGTTGGCATAGACATCAACCTGATGCATCAGAGCCAGCTGGTCCGACTGCGTGGTGCCCAGGACGCGCTGCATCCCGGCCACGGGATTGATGTCGCCGTTATGCGTGCCCAGGCAGGCCGCCCGGTGCTTGCCCTTGCCGGGTTCCAGGGTTGTGTCGACGAGATTCCAAGCGGCATCGGCCGCGACGGCACTGGCATCGTCGATGCTCACGAGGGACTCTTCCGTAAGCGTCAGCGGTGCGGCGGTGGACTCCGACCCACTCGGGTTCGCCGTTGCAGCGGGAGTCCCGGGCTTCGCCAGGCGTGAGAACAGGTAGAAGCCCCCCGCGATCAGCAAAGCGGCGGCAACCGCTCCCGCCACCCACATCGTCAAGGCCCGCCGGTGGTGCGCCATCCAGCTGTCCCCGAGTAACTCGTTGGCCGGTCCCGCGGCGCGAGCGGCCCGGGTCGGCTTGGCGGGTTTGTCGGAGGGACGGCTTGGCCTGGTGCTGGGGGTGGTGGGCGAAGCCGGGGGTGGGTTCTGCGGGCTGTTGGCCGCAGGCCCAGCGGGTTTGCGGCCAACCGGCTTGAAGGCCGATTCCTGGGCTGGAAGTGATGGCTTCGGCTCGGGCCAGCCCGAGGGCTGGGTGGGTTGGAAGACCGATGCGCGGGGCGCCGTGATAGATGAGCCAGCCTGCCGTCCCGAGTCATGACCGTGCGGGGTGGTCTTGTCGTTCAGGCCATCCCACCGGTTCTTCGCGGCTGGGGTGGTTGGTGAGCCGTGTTCCGGATCAGGTAGCACAGGGGCGGGGATCGCCGTGTCTCGGCTCCCCGAACCCGGGCGCGCGAACGGGGAATCCAAGTCCCCAGCAGCGCCGCGTCGGGCCCTGCCCGCAGCCTGGCTGCGTGTATCGTCGACGCCGTCCGGCTGGGCGTCATCCGCCGCGAAAGCTCTGCGGGGACGTTGCTTGCCGGAGTCAGTCATGTTCACCTCCACGCGGACGTCTAACCGCCCAATGGGCGGCACCTCTTGGGTACAGGGTACCCGTGAGACAGATGATCCGTCGGATCGAAGCTAGGAGGAAGGTGTGGCGGAACGTAGCTCACGGCACCGCACGATAGCTGTTGATGTGGCTGAGGCCGCCCGTTCCCGGCGCCCTCAGGTGACTCTTCCCTGGTACATGCTGGGGCTGCTTGGTGCCTTGTCTGTCGTGGCTTCCGGGTGGCTGCTGCTGGCGGCTCCAGCCGCCCTCGGCTGGCTGATCTCGCCGCGCACTGAGCTGACGCAGGCCATGGAACTCGCCAGTCAGGTACTGCTGCTGGCACATGGGGCTCCCGTCAGTCTGGGTGGGCAGAGCCTGAGTCTCGTGCCGCTCGGTGTGACGCTCACGCTCGTCCTGCTGGGCATCCCCGTGGCGTCGCTGTCTGCGCGTCACGCGGCCCGCTCCCAGGCGGACCCCGACGATACGGGGGAACTCTGGGTGGATGGCCAGCGCTTGGTGCTCCGCGTGGGAGCGCTATACGCCGGTGCCTATGCCGCAACCGTTGCTTTGGTGGCTGCCGTGGTTCCGAACACTTCGATTGCGCGATCCGTAGTCGGGGCTGGGCTCATCGGCGCCATCGCGGGCCTTTGGGGGGCGGCCCGCGGGATCGGCCACGACCCGCGACGCGGCTGGCCTGAGTGGACGCGCGCCATCCCGCGTGCGCTGGCCGCAGCACTCCTGGTGTGTATCGGGGTCGGTGCCGCAGCGCTGGCGACGGCGCTGGTGCTGGAGCGCGACCGCGTTGCCGCACTAGCTGATGGGATGGGAGGTGGACCGGCAGCCGGAGTTCTGCTGATCCTGATCCAGCTGGCGTGGTTACCGAACCTGGTGCTGTGGGCCACCGCCTGGGCATTGGGGGCGGGCGTCACACTGGGCGACGGATCGCTGGTGAGCATGGGGATCAGCGATGTCGGGTTTCTGCCAGCCATCCCCGTCTTCGGCGTGGTGCCCCCAGCGGGACAGCCGGAGAGCCTGCCTTGGTGGTGGCTGCTGGGTGGTGCGGCAGCGGGCGTCGTAGCCGCGTTGATCGTGGCCCTCGCCCGGCCAGCCAACCGTTTCGACGAGACGACGCTCGTAGGCGGACTCACGGGGGTCGCGGCTGGATTGGCCCTAGTGGTGGTGTGCTGGTTTGGGTCCGGGGGGCTGGGAAGCCAACGGCTCTCCTACTTGGGCGTGCGGCTGGGGGATTTGGCGATTACGGCCCCGAGCATTATGGGGCTGACGGGCCTCGTGACTGGGCTCGTCATCGGCATCTTCCGGCGCGAATGGCCGGAGCCTCGGCCTGCCGTCCGGGACCTATCAGCTGCTCCTGAACGACAGCAGGCCGCCGCGCGGGACGAGGCGGCCGAAGAGACCTTACGCCGGTAGCCGGGGCTCGTGGGCGCAGAAGGGTTCCTCCGCCAAGTAGTCGCCGGTCATGGCGTAGGCGCGGGCCCGGGAACCGCCACAGAACGAGCGGTAGGAGCAGAAGCCGCACTTGCCTTTCAGCTGGGTGCGGTCCCTGAGGGTGGTGAACAGCGGTGAGGTGCGGTACACCTCCCCGATGTCATCTGAGCGGATGTTCCCGGCCTTGATGGGCAGAAACCCCGAGGGGTAGATGTCGCCCAGATGCGAGATAAAGAGGAAGCCGTCGCCGTCGTTGACGTTTCGGGCGCGGCCGATGCCGTCTTGCTGGGAATAGTGCATCCCTGAGGTGAGGACATCCAGGTCGGTATCGGCGCCGGCCCGCGCTTCGGCGCGCTTGCGTTGCATCACGACGCGCGAATACTGCGGGGCTGCGGTGGCTTTGAGGTCGAAAGAGGCGGTCTTTGACAGGTCGTAGAGCTGGTTGAACACAGCCTCGAAACCCTCGGCGGAAGCCACATCCTCTTTCTTGGCGCGCCCCATCGGTACCAGGAAGAACACCTCCCAGAACACGATGCCAAGTTCCGTCATGAGTTGGCACATGGCGTCCATATCGTCCAGGTTGGCCTTGCGCACCACGGTGTTCACCTGGGTGGATAGGCCGATCTCCTGGGCCTCGCGGAGGATCCGGATCCCGTGGGCGAAGCTGCCCTCGACCCGCCGGAACTCGTCATGGATGGCGGCGTTGGATCCGTCGAGGCTGACGGCTAGGCGTGTCAGGCCCGCGTCCTTCAGGGCCTGCAGCTGCTCGCGGCTCGCGAGCGGTGTGGTGGCGGGCGTGATGGCCATCCGCAGCCCGATCTCGGCGCCGTGCCGCACTAGGTCAATGATGTCGGGCCGCTTGAAGGCGTCCCCACCCGAGAAGACGAACACGACTCGGCCGAACTTGCGCACATCGTCCAGCAGTTGAATTGCCTCGGCTGTGCTGAGCTCTCCTGGGTTGCGCAGGGGCTGGGCGGAGGCGCGGCAGTGGCGGCAGGCTAAATCGCAGGCCTGGGTGGTCTCCCAGATCACGATGAACGGTGCCTTGTCGAAGTCCAGGTTCGGGCGAGCGCCGAAGGGCTTGCCGTGCGGGTGCCCGGACCGGGTCAGGTGAGGATGCGCCATGCCCCGACGGTAGCGCGTTTCCCGCGTCGCAGGTTGCGATAGGACCTGTCGCAAAAGACGTCTTGCCGACGATGCCTTTAAGGTTGGGGGGTGACGACTCGCGTGGTGGTGCTGGTTTCGGGGTCGGGGACGCTGCTGCAGGCACTCCTCGACGCGATCGAGCAGGGGGCGGTCGCTGCGGAGGTGGTGGCGGTGGTCTCCGACCAGCTGGGTGCCTATGCGCTGGAGCGGGCCCGCGCGGCTGGGGTGCCCGCGGTGGCCCATCCTTTAGCCAAGGGGTTGGATCGCGCGGCCTGGGACGCGGACCTGGCCCGGATCGTCGCGGACTATGAACCGGACCTGGTGGCCTCAGCCGGGTTCATGAAGCTGCTTGGGGCGGACTTCCTCGCCCATTTTGGCGGGAAAACCATCAACACCCACCCTGCGCTGCTGCCGAGCTTCCCTGGAATGCACGGGCCCCGCGATGCCCTGAACCACGGGGTCAAGGTCTCCGGGGCCACCGTCTTCCTCGTCGATGCCGGCATCGACACCGGTAAGATCCTGGCCCAGGGGGCCGTCGACGTGCTGCCAGACGACACCGTCGAAACCCTCCATGAGCGCATCAAAGTCGTGGAGCGCCGCTTGCTGATACAAACCGTGCGCGCCTGGAACGAAGGAGAAAGATGACTGACCGGAGTCCGCTGCGCCGCGCGCTGCTGAGCGTCTACGACAAGACGGGGCTGGAAGAACTGGCCCAGGCCCTCCACGCCGCCGGGGTCCAGCTGGTTTCCACCGGGTCCACGGCCGGGCGGATCGCCGCCGTAGGCGTTCCCGTCACGCCCGTCGAGGAGCTGACGGGCTTCCCGGAATGTCTCGACGGCCGTGTCAAGACCTTGCACCCCCGCGTACACGCCGGCATCCTGGCGGATCGCCGCCTTGACGCCCACGTCACTCAGCTGACCGAGCTGGAGATCGAGCCCTTCGACCTCGTCGTGGTGAACCTCTATCCGTTCGAGGCCACCGTCGCATCCGGGGCCGGGGTCGACGCATGCGTCGAGCAGATTGACATCGGGGGACCGGCCATGGTCCGGGCCGCTGCGAAGAATCACCCGTCGGTTGCCGTGGTCACCTCGCCCACCCAATACGGTGGCGTCATCGCCGCCTTAGGTGAGGGCGGGTTCACGCTGCAACAGCGCCGGAACCTGGCTACCGAGGCCTTCCGACACACCGCTTCCTATGACGTTGCCGTCGCCACCTGGCTGGGGGCCAACGTCGCCACTCCCACGGACGACGGGTTCCCCGCATGGCTGGGCGCCACGTGGGTCAAAGAGCAGGGACTGCGCTACGGCGAAAACTCCCACCAAGCCGCCGCGCTCTACACCTACCCGCCCGGCCCGGCCGGGATCGCCCAGGCCGAACTGCTGCATGGCAAGCCGATGAGCTACAACAACTACACCGACGGGGAGGCCGCCTACCGGGCCGCCTACGACTTCGCCGAGCCGTGCGTCGCCGTGATCAAGCACGCCAACCCCTGCGGCATTGCCGTTGGGACGGACATCGCCGAGGCCCACCGCAAGGCCCACGCCTGCGATCCCGTTTCCGCGTTCGGTGGTGTGATCGCCGCTAACCGGCCCGTAACGGCCGCGATGGCTCACCAAGTCAGCGAGATCTTCACCGAGGTCATCATCGCCCCGGACTTCGACCCGGCCGCGCTGACGCTGCTTACCGCCAAGAAAAACCTGCGGCTGCTCAAGGCCGCTCCATACACGCACCGGAAACGCGTCCTCCACCCGATCTCGGGTGGGGCGCTGCTGCAGCGGCCCGACCGTATCGATGCCCCTGGCGATGACCCGGCCACCTGGGAACTCAAGGCTGGTGAGGCCGCCGACCCGGCGACCCTGGCCGACCTGGCTTTCGCCTGGCGGGCCTGCCGGGCCGTGAAATCGAACGCCATCTTGCTGGCTAGCGACGGCGCCTCCGTCGGGGTCGGTATGGGGCAGGTCAATCGCGTCGATTCCTGTCGGCTGGCCGTCGAACGCGCCGGTGCCCGGGCCGTCGGCTCTGTCGCCGCCTCGGACGCCTTCTTCCCCTTCGCGGACGGGCCGCAGATTCTCGTCGACGGGGGAGTCAAAGCCATCGTGCAGCCCGGCGGCTCCGTCCGCGACCAAGAAACCATCGACCTATGCACGGCCCGCGGCGTCGTGCTGTACTTCACGAACACCCGCCACTTCTTCCACTGAGGGGACCCATGGTTGCGAACTCGCTCGACGGCAAAGCCACAGCTCAGGCCATCAAAACCGAACTCACGCAACGCGTCGCCCAACTGCGTGCCCGCGGCATCGTCCCTGGCCTGGCCACGGTGCTGGTGGGCGATGACCCCGCCAGCCACAACTACGTGCGGATGAAGCACCGTGACTGCGAGCAGGTCGGGATCGCCTCGATCCGCGTGCAATTGCCCGCGGATGCCACAGCCGCGCAGCTAGAGGAGAAACTGCGTGACCTCAACCGGGACGAAAACTGCACCGGCTACATCGTGCAACTGCCCATTCCGAAGCATTTGGACGAGAACTGGGCGCTCAGCCTTGTTGACCCCGACAAAGATGCCGACGGGCTACACCCCATTAACCTGGGTTGGCTGGTGCTGAACGAGCCCGCGACCCTGCCCTGTACTCCGCGCGGCATCGTGGAACTCGTGCGTCGCCACGGGATCGACTGGCGCGGCGCCGAAGTGTGTGTTGTCGGCCGCGGGGTCACGGTGGGGCGGCCGCTTGGGCTGATCCTGACGCGACGCAGCGAGAACGCGACCGTGACGCTATGCCACACCGGCACCCGAGACCTGGCCGGACATATTCGCCGCGCTGACATCGTCGTCGCGGCCGCTGGGGTGCCCGGCATGGTCACGGCTGCGATGATCCGCGAAGGCGCCGTCTGCATTGACGTCGGGGTCAGCCGCGTTGACGGTAAAACCGTCGGTGACCTGGCTCCCGACGTCTGGGAGAGGGCTTCCTGGGTGACGCCGAACCCCGGCGGGGTTGGACCCATGACGCGAGCCATGCTGCTCAGCAACGTCGTCGACCGAGCTGAGCAGCTCCATGCGTGATAAGAAGGCGGTGCTGCTGCCCACCAACCCGTGGCCGCTCGTGATATCCCTCGGGGTTTTCCTCGTGGGGTTCCTCGTGGTGGTGGCGAATCATTGGCGTGCCGGGTCGGTCATCATGGCGGGCGCCATGCTGCTGGCAGGCGGGGCCCGGATGGTGCTGCCCCGCCACGTCTCGGGGCTGCTGGTGCTACGGCGCCGCGTGGTTGATGTCGCGATCATGCTGAGTCTTGGCATCTCGATCCTGATATTTGCGCTGCTAGTTCCCCCTGGCTCCTGAACCCGGTGCCCGAAGCGATAGGCTCAAGGACAAGGACATACTCGTCAACAAGAAAGGTCCGCACGATGAGCACTGACGCTCCCGTCAAGATCGCCGTGACCGGCGCCGCCGGCCAGATCTGTTACAGCCTGCTGTTTAGAATCGCCAGCGGATCGCTGTTGGGCGATCGCCCCATTGAGTTGCGTCTGCTGGAAATCACCCCCGCCCTCAAGGCCCTAGAGGGCGTGGTGATGGAACTCGACGACTGCGCCTTCCCGAACCTCACCAACGTTGTGATCGGCGATGACCCCAAGAAGGTCTTCGACGGCGCGAATCTGGCCATGCTCGTGGGCGCTATGCCCCGCAAGGCCGGCATGGAACGTGGCGATCTGCTGAGCGCCAATGGTGCCATCTTCACGGCCCAGGGCCGGGCACTGAACGAAGTTGCCGCCGACGATGTGCGCGTCCTAGTCACCGGTAATCCGGCCAACACCAACGCCCTGATCGCACTGAAGAACGCACCCGACATTCCGGCCGAACGCTTCAACGCGCTCACTCGCCTCGACCACAATCGGGCAATCAGCCAGTTGGCTGCGAAGGTTGGCAGCCCCGTCGAGGACATCAAGAAGATGACGATCTGGGGCAACCACTCGTCGACCCAGTACCCCGACCTGTTCCACTGCGAGGTGAACGGCAAGAACGCCGCCGAACTGGTCAACGATGAGGCCTGGATCGAGAACACCTTCATCCCGACCGTGGCCAAGCGCGGTGCCGCCATCATCGAGGCCCGCGGGCTGTCCTCCGCTGCCTCCGCAGCCAACGCCACCGTCGAGCACATGCGCGACTGGGTGCTGGGCACCCCCGACGGCGACTGGGTCTCCATGGCGATCCCCTCCGACGGCTCCTATGGTGTGCCCGAAGGCATCATCTCGTCCTTCCCGTGCGTGGTGAAAGACGGCAAGTACGAGATCGTCCAGGGCCTTGAGATTGACGCCTTCTCCCGCGCCAAGATCGACGCATCCGTGGCCGAGCTGATTGATGAGCGTGACGCCGTCACGGAACTCGGCTTGATCTGACAGCCACCTCACCAGTGGGGTGCCCCGCCCAGGCCGTGGGCCCCCACTGTGGTGAAAGTTAGGGCCCCACTGGCGCAACGTGTGTAGCGAGTTCGTGTCGTGCCTGGACTGGGATGTTGAGATCTGCCGGATCATCTGACCCACCAACGCAGTCGGCCCGTCCAACACCAGATAGCGGCGCGCTATCTGGGCAGGCGGGCACTTCCTGAATGATGTGGCCGCTCTCATGTGCCTATACTTCATGGCCAGTACGCGTAACCATGCCAGGAAGGCTATTCAGCAGCGCCCCCAGGGGGCTTCCCTGAGTAAGCCTCCAAGGGGACGGATCAGGCGCTAGAGGAGGATTTCGAAACAAGTGCCGAACACGTTCGCGATCACCCTCGAAGACGCAGACAACTAATGGTCGCCAGCCCAAAA
>JAUNKK010000073.1:4094-13517 GCA_030532825.1 Propionibacteriaceae bacterium | reverse complement strand
ACCCGGAGAAGGAAAAGTCGAAGCGGTGCCGCTCTAGGTCGTGCCGGGCGGTCAGTCCTCGGGGGAAGCGAATCGCCCGCGGATCCCCTCCGGCAGCGAGCCGATCAATCACGGGGCCCCCCGGGTAGGCCAAATCGAGCAGGCGAGCGACCTTGTCGTACGCCTCACCCGCCGCGTCGTCGATGGTGGCACCCAGTTCCCGGATGTCACGGGCCAGATCGGCGACATGCAACAGCGACGTGTGCCCGCCAGAGACCAGCAGCGCCAGGGCAGGCAGCGGCAGCGGCCCGTGGTCCAGCAGGTCAACGGCGATGTGCCCTACCAGGTGGTTCACCCCGTATAACGGCTTGCCCAGGTAGGCAGCCAGGGCCTTCGCCGCCGAGATGCCGACCAGCAGCGCCCCCATGAGGCCCGGCCCGGCGGTGACGGCGATGGCATCTATCTCGGACAGGTCGACATCAGCGGTAGCGCAGGCTCGTTCCAGGGTGGGCACGAATGCTGCGAGGTGCGCCCGGGAGGCGATCTCCGGCACCACCCCGCCGAACCGGACGTGCAGTTCGACCGAGCTGGCCACCTCGCTGGTCAGCAGCTGGTCGCCGCGGACGATCCCGACGCCCGTCTCGTCACAGGAGGATTCGATGCCTAGGATCAGGGGTTCGCTCACGAGTGCTCCAGTTCCGTCAGGCCGCTGGGGTGCAGCGGCCGTTCCATGATGAGGGCGTCACGGCCCGATGCGTAGTAGCCGCGGCGGCGGGCGATCTCGCCAAAGCCGTGCGCCTGGTAGAGCCCGATGGCGGCGCCATTGTCGTCAGCCACCTCCAGCAGCACCCGCCGGGCCCCCTGGCCTGCCCCCCAGGCCAGGCCAGCTGCCAGCAAGCGCCGCGCCAAGCCCCGTCGACGCTGGTTCGGTGCGACGACGATGCGATGCAAATCCATCACGTCGGCGACGCACTGCCAGGTGGCGGCGGCTACGACGTGGCCGTGGTCGATGACGTGCACGAGGCGGTCGGGCGCAGCCAGTTCGGCCTGCCAGGCCCCGACCGACCAGCGCTGTCTATCGGGGAAGGCCACCTCCAGTTCGGCCAGCGCCACGAAATCGGCGGGCGTGGCGTCGCGGAGGGTCATCGCGGCAGCCTCAGTTTGGGGAGGGCCGACTTGCGGGTGGTCGGGACGGCGGCGTCCGCGGGTCGCAGGTAGAAGGGCTCTGCATCGACTGGCGGCAGCTCAGCCCAGCGGGCGGCGAGGATCGCGGCGTCGAGGTTTTTCGGCCCGGGTCCATCGGCGACGGGGCCGGCCAGCGGCAACTCGGGCAGCGCCTCGGGGGCGGTGACGTGCGGATCACCTATGCGCACCCCGTCGAGGTAGCGGACCCAGTAATACTCCTTGCGGCGGGCGTCGGAGGCGACGATGAATTCCCGGGGCGCGTCCTCCCACTGGGCGGCGATGACATCGAGCGAGCAGACGCCGTGAACGGGCAGGCCGCTCAGGAATGCCAGGGTGCGCGCGGCGACAATCCCAACCCGCAGCCCCGTGAACGGACCCGGCCCCATGCCGACGGCGAACTGGCCAACCTCAGGCAGCCTGATCCCGGCTTCGGCACAGACCTGCTGAATCAGAGGGGCGAGGCTCTCGCCGTGGGCGCGGGTGTCCGCCACGACCCGGCTCACCACCGGTTCGCCACGGCGGGCGAGCCCAACGGCCACGTAGTGTGAGGTGTCGATTCCGAGCGTCCAGGTCATGCCCACGTCCTCAGGTGTTCCAGGGCCCCGGCCCAGCGCGGGCCGAGGCCGGTCAGCGTCACGCGGCGGTGGTCCTCACCGGCCTCGCGGTCGATGTCGATTTCCAGCCGCTCATCCGACAGCCACTCGGCGAGGCCTTGGCCCCATTCGATGAGCGTGACGGCGCGCTCCAGCGTCGTATCTAGATCAATGTCGGCCAGCTCCCCGGCGTCACCCATGCGGTAGGCGTCAACATGCACGAGGTCCGGGCCTTCGCCCAGGCTGGGATGGATGCGGGAGATCACGAACGTAGGGGAGATCACCGGCCCGGCTACCCCGAGTCCTTCACCGATGCCCTGAGTGAGGGTCGTCTTGCCCGCTCCCAAGTCACCGGAGGCAATGATGAGGTCGCCGACGCGGAGCAACCCGGCTAGCGTCGTTCCGAGACGACGCATGTCATCGGCGGTGGCTACGGTGAGCACCACGGGCAGGTCACGGCCCAGGATCAGCCCGGCCTCGGTTTCAGCTACGACCTCGAAGCCATGCTCCCGCCACCAGGCAGCCAACTCCGGGAACTCGCGGCGGCACAGCAACTGCACCCGACGCAATCCGGCGTCGGCAGCCAGGGCCACCGCACCCGTCACGATGGCCCGTGCCACGCCGTGGCCCGCCGCCTCCGGCAGCACGGACACCCGGCGCAGGGTGGCGCTCTCACCGTCGCGCGCTATCAGGAGGGAACCGACCAGGCTGTTCCCGGCGAAAGCGCACACCCCCCACCCGCTCTCCAGGGCGCGCTGCACGTCGGCGAGGGTATCCGACAGGGCTTCCGGAGGTGGTTCGACCGCTCGTCGGGCGGAGAATGCGGCCTGCGCGACGCGCAACATCTCGGGGGCGTCGGCGGCCGTAGCCAACCGTACGTGCGAGATCTCAGTCATGGCTGGGCCAGCTTAGTCCCGGCCACGGCTGCGGTGGTTCCCGCCACGGCGCCTGCCCCCGCGGTTTTTGTTCCCACCGGAGTGGCGGCGGGCCTGTGGCTTCGGGGCGATGAGGGCCTGATACTCGGCATCCTCAATAGGGGCTCCCAGGCAGGGCCGAGCCCCCGTCGCCTCCTGCAGGGCCTCGCTGCCGGGCGTCACTTCGAGGGGCTCCACCCGCACACCGGCCTGCCCCACGAGTCGGCGCATCTGCTTGCGCTGGTGCGGCAGGGTGAGGCTGACGACGGCCCCCTCCTCGCCCGCGCGGGCGGTGCGGCCCGCGCGATGCAGGTAGTCCTTGTGAGTCTTCGGCGGATCCACCTGAAGCACCAGGGTCACGTCGTCAACATGAATACCGCGGGCCGCCACATCGGTGGCCACCAGCACGGGCACTTCCCCGTTCTTGAACGCGGCAAGGACCCGAGCCCGGGCGCCCTGGGTGAGGCCACCGTGCAGGGCACCGGCCATGATCCCGGCCCGGCGAAGTTGCCCGGAAATCCGGTCCGCACCCATCTGGGTGCGGGCAAAAACCACCGTTTTACCCTCCCGGTTGGCGATCTCAGCGGTGATCTGGTTCTTGTGGTGGGGTGCAAGGTGCAGCACATGGTGGGTCATGGTGGTCACCGAGGCCTTCCCCGAGTCCACCTCGTGGGTGACGGGGTCGGCCAGGTAGCCCGCCACGAGCTTGCTCACGGCCCCATCGAGGGTGGCGGAGAACAGCAGGCGCTGCCCGTCGCCGGGGATGGCGTCGAGGATCGTGGTGACGGCCGGCAGGAACCCGAGGTCGCTCATGTGGTCGGCCTCATCGAGGACCGTGATCTCCACCTGGCTGAGGTCCACGGCCCCCTGCTCTAGGAGGTCAATGAGGCGGCCGGGGGTGGCGACAACCACGTCGACGCCACGCTCGAAGGCCTTGATCTGGGGCCCGTAGGCCATGCCGCCCGCCACGAGATACAGATCAAGACCCATGACCGCGGCCAGCGGCGACAGGTTGTCGGCGATCTGCAGCGCCAGTTCGCGGGTGGGGGTGAGGATCACGGCACGAGGCGTGTTCGTCGAATCACCGGCGGCCAGGCGGGTCAGCAGCGGCAACCCGAACGCCAGGGTCTTCCCAGAGCCGGTACGACCACGGCCCAGCACGTCGCGGCCGGCAATGACGTCGGCGATGGTGGCGCGCTGAATCGGAAACGGTTCCTCAATGCCCTGCTGGGCGAGGACCGCAACCAGCGGCGTGGCGACGCCGAGCTCCGCGAACCCGGAGGCCGCGTCACGCTCTGTGACCTCCACCTCGACGGTGTTGGCCTGCCAACTCATCTGGTCGAGGTCGGCCTCCGCCACCGGGCGCGCCTCGTGTTCCCGGCGGCGGTCGTAGCCGCGCGGTCCATGGTCGCGGCGGCCTCGGGGACGCTCGTAACGGGCCGGGCCGCGATAGCCGCGGGGCCGATCGTCGCGATCAAAGTCGCGGCGTCGGTCGTCTCGCCGCTCGAAGCGATCCTCACGGCGGCCACGGTCATCCCACCGGTCCCCGCGCCGATCGCGCCGCTGGTAGCGATCTTCGCGCGCATCGAAGCCCCGGCCCCGATCACCGCGCCGACCATAACCCCGGTCGTCGCGACGGCCGTATCCGCCGTCAAAGTCACGCCTACCCCGGGGCCGATCCCCGCGGTCCCCGAAGCGACTTCCCCCGCGGCGCCAATCGTCACGGGGATCGGGGCCGCGGAATCCACGGCCGTGCGAGTAGTCAGCGGAGCCGCCGCGCTCGAACCGCTGGTTTCCGGAGCCGCCGCGCTCGTACTGGTCAGCGCCGCTGGGCGCATCGCCGCGGCGGGCCCGCGACTCGGGGTTACGCACTCCCCCGGACTTGCGGGGCTTGCGGCCGCGGGCTGCCCGCTCAGCGGCAGTCCAGCGTTTCTTGGGGGTGCCGTCCGACTTGTGGGACTTCGGTTTCTTCTTGGGCATAGCCATATCAGGTCCTCAAGGGCTCGTCTCGGGCCCAGCGGATGAGTTCCGCGGGCGGTGGCTCGTCTCGTCCCATAAGAAAAGCTCAAAACACAAGACGGCCGGTGGCGCTCACTGCGCGATGCTGACTGCCGGTTTCCGGCTCAGGGGTCCCGGGAGTTGGTCAGCGGCACCCCGGGAAAGGCCAATAGGCCGACGCAACACTGTAGTGTAGCGCAGGAGGGCGAGGGTGCCACAATCAGTAGTCTGAGTCGCTCACCAGCAACGCCCGACCCGGCCCCGGGGACACCTCCCCACGGGCGCCCGACGCAGCTTCGAACGACACATCCGAGTTACATACAACCTCCGCGCCTACGCAAGGGGATGCCCCAGGAGCTGAACACGGGACGAAACGACTGACGAGTTAGACTGGCCGCGTGCGCGTGGCTGTTGTTGCGGAGTCGTTCCTTCCACAGATCAATGGAGTGACCAACTCGGTCCTGCGCGTCCTCGAACACCTCCGCGAGGCCGGGCACGAAGCCATGGTGATCGCTCCGGCCGACGGTGCCAAGACCCCAACCAGCTACGCGGGTTTCCCCGTCGAGACCGTCACCTCGGTTGGCCTACCGGGATACGACACGGTGCGGGTGGTCACTACACCCAGGTTCACCATTGAGCGGCTACTCACCCGGTTCAACCCCGACGTGGTTCACCTGGCCGCACCGTTCATCGTCGGTTTCAAAGCGGCCTCCGTCGCGGCCCGGTTAGGTATCCCGATGGTCGCGATCTACCAAACCGACGTGCCCTCTTTCGCGGCTCGCTACGGATTCCCGCGAGCCGAGTCGCTGCTGTGGCATCACGTGACGCAGGTGCACTCGCTGGCCACGCTCAACTACGCCCCGTCGACCTATGCGCAACAGCAGTTGATCGACCACGGTATCCCGCGCGTTCAGATCTGGGGCCGGGGCGTGGATTCGGAACGCTTCACCCCCACTAAACGCGACCGTGGGCTCCGTAGCGAACTCGCCCCACACGGGGAGTGCCTGATCGGTTACGTTGGGCGCTTGGCCGCGGAGAAACAAGTGCAGGACCTCACCGCGCTCGACGGTATCCCCGGCACCCGGATGGTCATCATCGGCGACGGGCCCTCCCGCCCGGATCTGGAGCGGGCGCTGCCCAGCGCAGCGTTCCTGGGCGAGCTGGGCGGGGAGGAGTTACCGCGTGCCATGGCCAGCCTGGACCTGTTCGTCCACACGGGCGAGCTGGAGACGTTCTGCCAGGCGATCCAGGAGGCGAAGGCCTCGGGGCTGCCAGTCATCGCGCCTCGGCGCGGCGGCCCCATCGACCTCATCAATCCGTCCCGCACCGGGTGGCTCTACGAACCCGGCAACTTGACCGAGTTGTGCACCCGGGTGGCGGATCTCGTCGGGGACGCCACGAAACGCACGGCCTTCGGGCGAGCAGCCCGCGGATCGGTGCTCACCCGCACGTGGCGCAATGTGTGCGGCGAACTCGTAGAACACTACGAGGAGGCCATCCGCATGAGCGTGCGCCGCAAGTCGCTGAACGAAGACTCCCTCTCGTAGCGTTTCAGCCGCATCTCTGTGGCCTCATCGCGTCACCTTGGCCACGTAAACCGACCCGCTGGCAGGCCTACGCATGCCCTCGACGGCGAAAGGTCTACGAACACGCCTTGGTTCAGCCCACCGTCTGAGCCAACACCTCGGGGAATCGTGCGGCTTGGATATCGGGGGTGAACGGCCCGGGGAAACGCGACGCGGTCAGCGCCTGCAAGCTGGCTGCCAGGGCTCCGGCCCGCCAGGCGGGCAGCCCGGCCGCCAGCAGAGTGCCGCAGGCTCCGGCCAGCACGTCGCCCGATCCCGCCTGTGCCGTCCACGCGGGACCCGGCACCGCCAGCCACACCCGACCATCCGGGGTCGCCACCGGCTGGACCGCCCCCTTCAGCAGCACCACGCATCCACAGCGACGCGCCCCCTCCCGGGCAGCCGCGACAGGGTCGGCTTCGATGTGGTCGCGTTCCAGCCCCAGCAGCCGAGCCAGCTCGCCCGCGTGGGGGGTGAGCAGGGACTCCTCCGGCAGCCTCGTGGGAAGCACGCCCAGGGCATCGGCATCGATGACCAACGGCACCCCGCGGGCCACCGCCTCCGCAAGCCGTCGCTCAGCCTCGGGACACGGTCCCCAGCCGGAGCCAACCACGAGCGCCTGCACCTGACCTGACCCGACGACGACGCTGGGGAACCGGTTCACGACGAGTTCGGGCGATGCGGTTCCTAGATACCGCACCATGCCTGGCCCAGCGCCGAGAGCTCCAGCTACGCTGAGCAACGCCGCCCCAGGATAGGTGCCTGAACCCGTGTCCAGTCCCACCACGCCACGCGTGTACTTGTGGCTGCGCGCCCCGGGGACCGGCCACCAGGCGGCCAGATCGGCGGCGGTGATCTGCGTCAAGGCCCCGGTCACGACTCGCACACCACCATCGCTGTGGCGATTCCGCCGTCGTGGGACAGGCTGAGATGAATTCGCGCGATGCCGAGTTCAGCGGCGCGCGCCTCGACCGTCCCGGTTAGGCGGAACGACGGCGCCCCGGCCTCGGAACGGACCACTTCAGCATCAAGCCAGCGCAGCCCCCCGGGACTGTAGAGCGCCTTGGCGAGGGCCTCTTTCGCAGCGAACCGGGCGGCCTGGGATTCCACGGACAGGGCTCGCTCCGCCTGGGTCAGCAGCCGCTCGGCCACCCCCGGACGGCGGGCCAGCATGGCCTCAAATCGCTGGATGGCGCATAGGTCGATGCCGATACCCACGATCATGCTCCCAGCCTAAGAGATACCACCGACCGGGGGTCCGCCGACTCCGGGGGCAGTAAAGCCCCCAATGCCCGATGGCGGGTTCCACCGGTCTGGGGGCCTCACGGCGTCGGTGTGCCTATTCGACGGTCACCGACTTCGCCAAGTTGCGGGGCTGGTCAACGTCGTGGCCGCGCAGCGTGGCAACCTCGCAGGCGAACAGCTGCAGCGGCACGATGGCCGGCAACGGCTGCAGCAGCGTGGACACCTTGGGCAGTTCAATGAAGTGATCGGCGTGGTCGCGGGCCTCGGCGTCGTCGGCCTCGGCTAGGACGATGGTGCGCGCGCCGCGGGCCCGCACCTCCGCAATGTTCGCGATCACCTTGTCGCGCAGCTGGTCGCGGCTGTAAGGCGGCACCACCACGAACACCGGAAGGCCCTGGCTGATGAGGGCAATCGGGCCGTGCTTCAACTCGCCTGCAGCGAAACCTTCGGCATGGATGTAGGCCAGTTCCTTGAGCTTCAGGGCCCCCTCCAGCGCGACGGGGTAACCAACGTGTCGGCCGAGGAACAGAATGGACGGCTCGTCCTTCAACTCGCCGGCCAGCTCCAGCACGGACTGCTGCGCATCAAGGAGCCGTTGCAACTCCTCGGGCATCCGCTCCAACTCCGCCAGAACCGCGCCGATCTCGTCCGCGTATTTCATGCCGCGCACCTGGGCCAGGTACAGCCCCAGCAGATAGCAGGCGATGAGCTGGGTGGTGAATCCTTTCGTCGAAGCAACACCGATCTCCGGGCCCGCGTGGGTGTAGATCACCGCGTCGGATTCGCGCGGAATGGTGGCGCCGTTGGTGTTGCAGATGGCGATGACCTTGGCGTGCTGCTCGCGGGCGTGCCGGATGGCCATCAGGGTGTCTGCGGTCTCGCCGGACTGGGAGATGGTCACCACCAGGGTCGCCGGATCGATGATGGGGTCGCGGTAGCGGAACTCGCTGGCCAGCTCCACCTCGCACGGGATGCGCGTCCAGTGTTCAATGGCGTATTTGGCCACCAGCCCGGCATAAAACGCGGTACCGCAGGCCACGATGACGATCTTGTTGACGCGCCGCAGCTCCTCGGGGCGAAGGCGGATCTCGTCGAGAACGATCTCGCCGCGCTCGTTCGTGCGGCCCAGCAGGGTGTCGGCCACCGCCCTCGGCTGCTCGAAGATCTCCTTGCGCATGAACCAGTCGTAGCCCTGCTTTTGGGCAGCGCTGAGGTCCCAGTCGACGTGGAAGTCCCGGGTGCTGGCTGGCGTGCCGTCGAAGTTCACGACGTTCACGCCGTCGCGGGTCAGCTCCACGATCTGGTCCTGGCCAAGCTCCATGGCGTCGCGGGTATGGGCGATGAAGGCGGCGACATCGGAGGCCAGGAAGTACTCGCCGTCACCGAGGCCCACCACGAGGGGCGAGTTGCGGCGCGCCGCAACGATCCGGTCGGGATCAGCGGAGTCCACGGCCACCAAGGTGAAGGCGCCCTCAAGCCGCGCCACGACGCGCTGCATGGCAGCCACGAGGCTAGCCCCCGCCGCGACCTCACGATTCAGCAGGTGCGCCGCCACCTCGGAGTCGGTCTCAGAGACGAACTCGGCATCGATCTCGGTGCGCAGCAGCGCGTGGTTCTCGATGATGCCGTTGTGCACGATGGCGATCCGCCCCGCCACATGCGGGTGGGAGTTCTCATCGGTGGGGGCACCGTGGGTGGCCCAGCGGGTATGCCCAATGGCGGTGCCCGACTCGGGGAGTGGGTTGGCCTCAATCTCCGCCGTGAGGTTCGCGATCTTGCCGGCCTTCTTGCGGTAGCTCAACTGACCATCCGCCACGACCGCGATGCCGGAGGAGTCGTAGCCGCGGTATTCAAGGCGACGCAGGCCTTCGATGACGATCTGCCGCCCGTCGCGGCTGCCTAGGTATCCAACGATTCCACACACGAGGTAGAACTCTACATCAC
>JAUNKK010000073.1:0-3994 GCA_030532825.1 Propionibacteriaceae bacterium | reverse complement strand
GCTGTGCGACGACTCAAACCGGTTTCTCAACCTGAAGGTGCGCCGCACCCCGTTCGTGATCGGCGTCGCAGGCTCTGTCGCTGTCGGGAAGTCGACGACGGCCCGGCTGCTTCAGGAGTTGCTGCGCCGCTCCCCCGGCGGGCCCAAAGTCGATCTGGTGACCACTGATGGTTTCCTCTTCCCTAACGCGGAACTGGAACGGCGCGGGCTGCTGAATCGCAAAGGTTTCCCAGAGTCCTATGATCGGCGCGCCCTGCTGCAGTTCGTCATGGACATCAAATCCGGGGAGCCGCGCGTCACCTCCCCCGTCTACAGCCACACCACCTACGACATCCTTCCTGACGAGCGCACCGTCGTTGAGCACCCGGACATCCTCATCATGGAGGGCCTCAACGTGCTGCAACCGGCGCGCGTTGACGCGCAGGGCCGCTCAGGCGCCGCCGTGAGCGACTTCTTCGACTTCTCGGTCTACGTGGATGCCGCCGAGAATGACATCAAACGGTGGTTCCTGGAGCGCTTCATGGTGTTGCGGGACACGGCTTTCCACGACCCGAACAGCTATTTCAAGCGCTTCACGCAACTCAGCCGGGCCGAGGCGTTGCAGTTCGGCGCCCACATCTGGGATACGATCAACGGCCCCAACCTGCGTCAGAACATCGCGACGACGCGGGAGCGAGCCACCGCCATCCTCACCAAGGGCCACGATCACAGCGTCGCCACGATCGCCATCCGCAAGGTCTGACCGGTCAGGTTCGCTGGCCTGACCACCGTGTGCCGCCTACCCGACCCAGGCCCATCAGGCCAGCCCCCGTCGCCCCGCCAGGGGTTTAGAGACCGACCTGGCGTTTCACCAGTTCAGCTAGACGCTCGGCGATCTCGCGCGCCTGGGCATCGGTGGACGCCTCCACCATGACCCGCACCACCGGCTCCGTGCCCGAGGGGCGCAGCAGGACGCGACCGGTTTTGCCCAACTCGTGGCTGGCATCCGAGACCGCCGAGTTGATGGTGGGATCGATGCCGGCGCGCAGCTTGTCGACGCCGCGGACGTTGATCACGACCTGCGGCAGCCGCGTCATCACCGAGGCCAGCTCCTTCAGCGTCTTCTTCGTCGTCGCGACGCGCTTGGCTAGGTGCAGGCCGGTCAGCACGCCGTCGCCGGTGGTAGCGAACTCACTCATGATGACGTGCCCGGACTGCTCACCACCGAGCGAGAAGCCATTGGCGCCCATGGACTCCAGCACATACCGGTCGCCCACCTTCGTCTGGTCCACCCGGATGTCGTGTTCGGCCATCGCCAGCGTAAGTCCCAGGTTGCTCATGACGGTGGCGACGACGGTGTTGGAGGCCAGCCGATGGTCCTCCTGGAGCGCTAGGGCGAGGATCGCCAGGATCTGATCGCCGTCAACAAGATTTCCCTCGTGGTCAACTGCTAGGCAGCGGTCGGCGTCGCCGTCGAAGGCCAGCCCCAGATCGGCCGAGGATGCGACGACGGCCTTCTGTAGATCCCGGGGGTGGGTGGACCCGCAGCCCGCGTTGATGTTCAGCCCGTCCGGAGAGGCGTGGATGGCGGTGACGGAGGCACCCGCATCCTCAAAGGCATCGACGGCGGTCTCCGACGAGGCCCCGTTGGCGCAGTCCAGCACCACGGTGAGACCCTTCAGTGGCTCCTCCGCGCGGAGCGAGCGCACCAGGTGCTTGACGTAGGAGTCGAGGGCGCTGGGCTGGTCGACGATGCGGCCGACCTTGTCGCCGACGGGACGCTGCCAGGTTTCCTTGAGGCGTTCCTCCCTGAGCTCCTCAACGCGCTCCTCAATGGCATCCTCTAAACCGTCGTCGAGTTTGACGCCACCGCGGGCGAAAAACTTGATGCCGTTGTCCGGCATGTCGTTGTGGGAGGCGGAGATCATCACGCCAAGGTCCGTGCGGTACTCGTTGACCAGGAACGCTGCGGCGGGCGTGGGGGCCACGCCCACCCGCATCACGTCCACGCCGGCGCTCGCCAGACCGGCACACACGGCGGCCTCAAGGAATTCGCCCGAGACCCGGGGGTCGCGGGCGACGAGAGCCGTCGGCTGGCGCCGCCCAAATACCCCGGCCTCGCCGAGAATATGGGCGGCCGCCACCGAGAGGTGGAGGGCCAGTTCAGCGGTTAGGTCCTGATTCGCGACGCCGCGCACGCCGTCGGTTCCGAAGAGTCGAGCCATGGGGGCTAGCTTAGGGGGTAATGGGGTGTGCCCGGCGGCCAGTCGGGCCGGGGCACGCTCCCGCTACCCGTTCGGTGTCCGCATCACCGCATGTCTTTGAAGAAGAACCTGCCCATATGTGCAAGGGTCGGGAAGTCGGCGAAGCGGGTGACCGTCAGGCCGTTGCTGACCTGGTAGTGGTGACGCCCTGGCGGGTCTCCGGCCCAGCCTGGCCATCCAATACGACGCCGACGATGTCCTGCACATTCCGCAACGTGTGGCCGAAATCAGAATACGTTCTGGGATCGGCGATCCCGTCGACCGACTTCAGGTTGCGCTGATACTGGTACCTCCTGACGGCCTCGGTGGTGCGGGGTCCGTAGATGCCGTCAATCTCGTTGACCCCGAGGAAGCCAAACATGGCAACGTTCCACTGCGTGTCTGCGTCGGTCCAGTACCCGGCCTTGGCCGCTGGGACATTGACCGCCACCAGCCCGACACCCAACGCCCCCAGCGGCGCTGCGGTGAGCAGGCTCCGGCGGCTCAGTCTCTGTGGGGATTTCTTGCGATGTGTCATGAACGTGATCCTTCCGCGAAACACAGAATTTTGCTTTCGCAAACCACGCAAGGAGCGTGGCGGACACCCTTCAAGGCCGCTCACGAATCGATTCCGTCGTCCTTTCGGGCGACGCGAGTCACCAACCACCGGTCAACGCCTTCTCGAAAGAGTTGCCCACCCACCCCACCCTGGCTGTCGGAGCCATCCCGAGCCGACGCCAGACAGCACTTCAACGCGGCGGGAGGGGCCCGCCGAAGCGGAGCCCCTCCCGGTTTCGCTGCTGGATCAGCGCTTGGAGTACTGCGGCGCCTTGCGGGCCTTCTTCAGGCCAGCCTTCTTGCGCTCCTTGACGCGGGCGTCCCGGGTCAGCATCCCAGCCTTCTTGAGGGCGGGACGGCTGGCCTCAGCGTCGACCTCGTTCAGCGCCCGGGCGATGCCCAAACGCAGCGCGCCCGCCTGGCCGGTGACACCGCCCCCATCAATGCGGGCAATGATGTCATAGGACCCCTGAACGCCGGCAGTGACTAGCGGGTCGTTCACCAGCTGCTGGTGTACCTTGTTCGGGAAGTAATCGTCCAGCGTGCGCCCGTTGATGGCCCACTGACCGGAGCCGGGGACGATGCGGACGCGGGCAACGGCTTCCTTGCGGCGGCCGGTGGCGGCGCCGGGCGCGATGATGGCAGGACGCGCGACCTCACCGGGAGCGGTGGCGGGGCTGGAGTCGGAGCGATAAGCGATCTCGCGATCCTGCTCGTCGACGAACGGCTTGATCTCTTCGGCGGTCTCCTCGACCGCGGTGATGGTCTCAGTCATGTGCGAAGTCCTTGGGCTCACTGGGCAATCTGGGTGATCTCGAAGGGCTGCGGCTTCTGCGCAGCGTGGGGGTGCTCCGGGCCGGAGTACACCTTGAGCTTGCCAATGAGCTGGCGGCTCAGTTTGTTCTTGGGCAGCATGCCCCAGACGGCGCGCTCGACGGCTTTACGGGGATCCTTCTTCAGGAGTTCGCCGATGGAGATGGCCTTGAGGCCACCGGGGCGGCCGGAGTGGGAGTAGCGCATGTCATCGGTGCGCTTGTTTCCGGACAGGGCGATCTTGGAAGCGTTGACGACGATCACGAAGTCGCCGCCGTCGACATGCGGGGCGAAGGTCGGCTTGTGCTTGCCACGCAGCAGCGTGGCGACCTGGGAGGCCAGACGGCCGAGGACTACGTCTTCAGCATCAATCACATGCCAGTTCCGGGCGATCTCGCCAG
>JAUNKK010000072.1 GCA_030532825.1 Propionibacteriaceae bacterium | reverse complement strand
GCTTCGGCGTCGAGGTCGGCCTCGTCGCCCTCAAGCTGGTGGCTGTCCGGAACCAGCCCGTAGTACTCGGAGGTGCTCTCTAGCAGGACCCGCACCTCCTCAAGCGTGGCGTCGACATCGGGCAGCACGAGGTCAGACTCGACGATCACGTCATCGGGCACCTCGTTGCCGAGCCGCTGCACGGCCGCGACGAGACGTTCAAGCTGGGACCGCAGGCCCACCTCGTCGCCGTCGTTCACAGCTTGCTCGACGGCCTCGTCAATTTCGTTGAGTTCGAGCAGCTGTTCAGGATCCATGGTCCACTGGCCGAGTCCCAAGATACGGACGATCATGCCTGGCCCTCCCCGGTCACACGCCGGGCCTCACCCACCGGCGTCGTGGGAGCCCCGATCTCAGGACGTGAGGTAGAGCCACCGGTGAGTTGCGCCTTCATGGCCTCTAGCTCGCTCTCCACGGACGAACCTGCAGCCAGCGCGTCGAGCTCGCGAGTCAGATCGTCCTGAACCATACCGCTGGGATCCTCCAGGGCTCCCGTCGCGAGGAGCTCGTCGACGGCGGACGCGCGGGCCTGCAGCTGATAGGTCTTGTCCTCAGCGCGCTGAATAGCCATGCCGACGTCGCTCATCTCCTCGGAGATGCCGGTGAAGGCCTCGTTGATGCGCGTCTGCGCTTCGGCCGCAGAATAGGTGGCCTTAATCGTCTCCTTGCGGGTACGGAACGCATCAACCTTGGCCTGGAGGCGAGTGCTGGCTCGCACCAGCTTCTCCTCCTCCGCCTGGAGATTGGCGTGTTGGGTCTGAAGGTCCTGCAACTGCTGGCTGAGCGCGGCTTTACGAGTCAACGCTTCCCGGGCCAGATCCTCACGGTTCGACTCCAGAGCACGCTGGGCAGTAAGCGTGTATCGCTCAACCTCGCTGCTCATCTTCTGGGCCTGCAGCTCCACACGCTTACGGCTCGTAGCCACATCCGCGACCCCCCGGCGAACCTTGCGCAGCAACTCCAGCTGGCGGTCATAGGAATAGTCCAGGGTCTCGCGGGGATCCTCGTACTTATCTAGCGTCTTATGCGCCTTACTCTTGAACATGAGGGCGATCCGCTCAAAGATGCCTGCCATAGGGGTCCTTCCAGTGCTGGTCTACCCTCCAACCGTACCGGTCCCTACAACCCATCGGAGCGGGTATCACCCTGATTCCATCCCTGATGTGTTTGGGCCGGTAGAATGACGCAACCCTTGCCAACCGACACGAAGGCCAAACCCGTGGCATTGTTCCGCCCCTATGAGCGCAAAACCGAGGACGGCGACCGCGCCCTGCGTCAGCGCACCCGCCTCGTCCCCGAGGACGCGACCAAGAACAAGATGAAGCCCGCCGCATCCAGGCCGGACAGTCCGGCGGACACAGCCGCGGAGCCACAGGCCACGTCTCAGGCCGCAACGGCTACGAAGGACGCCCCGTCAGGGAAAGTTAAAGTTGCGCGCCGCCAGCCGGTGCGCAAGTCGAAGCCCACGATGACCCGCAAGCAGGCGGAGGCAGCGCGCATGGAGCGGCTGCATCCGAACCTGAGTCCCAAGGAACAGCGGAAGGCGGACCGGGATGCCCGTGCTAAATCGCGCATGGAGGCATGGGACCGGGTGGAGGCCAGCGAGGAACGCACCCTGGCGCGCGATTTCGTCGACGCCCGCTGGACGATCACCGAGTTTCTGATGCCTGGCATGCTCGTGATCATGGCCGCAGGCATGGCTCTGGTGAACTACCCCGTGCTCAGCACGACCGTGATGCTTAGCCTGTGGGTGCTGCTGATCCTCAGCCTCATCAACACGTGGATCATGTGGCGCAGCTTCAAACGGCTGCTGCTTCAGCGTCACCCGCGGGCGGAACTGCGCGGGCTCCTGATGTACATGTACAACCGTTCTCTCATGATCCGTCGCTTCCGGCGGCCCACGCCCCGGATCAAACGCGGGGAGGCGATATGAGCTACCAATGGCGCCCAGTCTCGGGCAGCTTCTCAACCAGCGAACTGGAACACCACGACCTGATGCCCACCTTCGCCGCCCAGGAGGAGGCGGAGGAATGGCTGAGCCTGTTCTGGAACGACCTACTCAACGCTGGTGTCGCCGAAGTCAGCCTGTGGGAGGAGGACCGCGAGGTCCACCCGCCCATGTCGCTGCTCCCCTGACGCACGCCTCACGCACGGCCCACCACCAAGGCCATGCCACCCAAGGCGTCGCAACGGTCGCGCCTGTTTCCAGCGCCGCCCAGGGCAGAAACGTCCGGGCTAGGGCCCACCCGCACCCCGCACAGGCCCCAGCCCAAGAAGCAGCGTCACGGGCGCAGCGCTACATCGAGTTCCACGAACTCCATGCGAGGACGCCGATCACGACGCACGCCGCCTGGATGAGCAGCCAGCCCAGCACAGCCCACAGGTACTTCCTCCGGTGCGGCAGGCGCGGCCGGGTCAACAGAACCGCCAGCAAGGCAACCACGGTCAGCCCCAGGGAGACGGGGAAAGCTGGCACTAGAGCCACGACGCTCAGCGCAAGCGGGGTCATAATCCAGGTCGGAGAGCGCAACCCCCGTGCCCTGATTGCTTGATCACTAGGTGCAGCCACAGTCACTCTCCTTCGCCGCGAAACATCGACTAAACATTGTCTAGCCACGTGTTATAAATGCCGCTCGCACTAACCTCCATGTGTTGTCGCTTATCGAGGCTAATCGTGAAATCTTTGACGAACGCACTCCCATGCCAGATGGTTTCGCAAATTCCTCGCTTACCCAACACCCAGTGGTTCGTGTCAGAACTCAGATGGATAACGAAGTTGTAGTTCACAGCACTCGCAGTGCAACGCTTGGTCGCCGAAACACGGCCACTCGTGACTTGCCATGTGAAATCCTGCCGAAGGCGGGTGATGAGCACGCCGTAGATTCGCTGCTCAACGACATAGCACCCCTCCCAGTCCACCGAGGCTGTCGTGCGAGCAGCTCCGTCATCCTTTCCCTTATGGCCCTGCACGGCCTCCACTGATTCCTCCGAAGTCAGATTTGGCTCCGACGACTCCAGAACCTTGCCCAGATTCTCTAAAGCTGTACCATCTACCAACGCTCGTTCCAGCAACTCTTGTTGCTGCGGACTCAGGTCGCGGAAGCGGCTGAGATTCTCAGCAGCTTCCGCGTCACTCGAGGCCAACTCCGACAGATTCTGCTCGAACCCTGAAGCAGTCACCACTTCCTCGCTACCCACGGCCGGCATGGACGTCAGCCGACGCAGGACACACAGCGAGACCCAGCCAGACGCCGCAGCTCAATACCGCAGCGGCAGTCCGACGGTTTACTTTAGTTGATTAATTGAACATCGAGGCGCCTCCTTAGGTGTACAGATCAGGTAATCGAAACGTTAGTTCGCCCTCTAACCGTCCACAACTCCCCCGGAGAACACAGACGCCCGACCCCTTCTTTTCGGGCTTAAATACAACACGCTTCCGGCGTGTCGCCCATGGCCATCCAACCCAGTTCATTCGAAGCGTCATCGACTACACAGAGGGCGAAGCGCAGTCGAGGCACATGAAACGTTATAGCATTAAAATTTCCACCAAATCTCACCGTGTAGTCATAGGGGCTGTCAGAAAAACGGTGTGTGAGGGTTCGGTTTGATCCGAAAAGAGATGGCCGTGTCTGACATGACCGAACTGCTGGGAGTCGGGTTCATTGCTCCTGCGACTGGGAAGATCATTGATCAGAAAGCCCTCGCTGAGCGGTTGCTGGGGCAGGGCGTGAGCCTGGTCGGGTCGGGTGAGCTGTTGAGCCAACTGACGAAGAACGTTCTCGAGGCCGCGCTGGACGCGGAGGTGACCGAGCACCTCGGGTATGAGCATTGTGGCAGCCAGATCGGGGGGAGCATGCGCAACGAGACGCGGGCGAAGACCGTGCTCACTGAGATCAGCCTGGTCGAGATCAGGCCCCTCCAGGATCGTGACGGCTCACTTCACACCGGTGATCGTGCCCAAACGCAAGCGCCGCCTGGACGACATCGACCAGATCGTGCTCTTCTTCGGTGCGAGGGGTTTGATGATCGGGGAGATCGCCGCGTACTCCAGATGAGGTCTGGTCTATGGGGCGAAGGTCTTGCAGAGACATGATCAGTCCGTGCCACCGGGAAAGTCATCGGCGAACTCGCCGGGTGGATGAGCAGGCCGTTGGATGCGATTCTCACCGGTGATCTTCCGATCATCGGTGAAGGTCCGTAACGGACAGGTGCGCAACACTCCGTATTTGTGTCGTCATCAGTGTCACTGCGGCTGGGGAGCGCGACATCCACAGGGATCTGGGCCGGTGATGGCCAGGAGGGTGCGAGGTTCTGGCCTGGAGGTGTTCACCGAGCCGGAGGAACCGCAGCGTCACCGATGTGTTCATCGCGGTCTGCGACAGGCTGGAGGGGCTGCAGGAGGCGATCAACACTACCTGGGAGCAGACGGTGGTCCAGCAACGCATCGTGCACCCGGTTCCGCAACTCGTTCCATTACGCCGGACGGCAGCATCGCGATGCAATCGTGACGTCCTTCAAACCAGCCTATAGGGCCCCGCCCGAGGCCGCTGCGAAGGATCGGCTCGCCGAATTCGCGGCCGAGTGGGGTGAGCGGTATCCGGCAATCGTGCAGCCGTGGCGCGGCTCCTAGGCGCAGCGTTCATGCCGTTCCTGGACTACGACGTGGAGATCGACCAAGCGCTCTGCACGACCAACGCGATCGAGTCGACCAACGCGAGGTATCACCGAGCGGTTCGAGCACGCGGTCATTTCCCGAACGAGGCCGCAGCCCTCAAGTGCCTCTACCTCGTGACTCGATTTGCTTAACCCGACAGGCGGCGGTCAGGAACGCCGGGTGATGAGGTGCAAAGCCAGCGTTCAACTCACATCCGAGCACGTTCACCGGACGATTCGAGAAAACCACCCACTGACGAAACCGCCGGATCCCACACACCGAATTTCGGACAGACCCTCGTTTGGTCACGCGGTAACCGCGCGGCCTCAGCGATCGACACCTCGCCAGCCAACACACTCAACACGATCCGAATCTTCTTCTCCGCCGGGATCGAAGGCGGCCTACCCATGAACAACAATTCTTTCAGGACTACAAAACAGCCCTGCCAGAAATGATGACGCGGGACACAACACCCTCACCAACCACAAACCAACAGCCAGCACCCACCAGCAGAAACCACCATTTACACCGTTAAACGGACAGTCCCGTCCCCCGGGGAAAGTGGACATGGAACTACTCCTGTTTCATGGATGGATGACAGGGGTCCCGAACGCCTCTCGCGACGAAGCGGGTGAGAGCGGGTGGGTTCCGGTGTTTTCTGCCATTCTTCAACGCCTGGAGGGGGTCTTTGTGCAAAGAATGGCAGAAAACACCGTTTCTCGGCGACCACCATGCACGCGACCTCCCGGCGCACCCTCTAAACTACAGCCGGAGGTGTGATCGGATGACTTCGGCGAGGACGGCGCTGGCGCCTGGCGCCGTGGTCGTGGTCCGCGACGAGGAGTGGCTGATCACCCAGGTCGAGGCCATCGGCGACGACTCCCGCATCGAGGTGCTGGGCCTGTCCGATCTGGTGCGTGGCCATGCGGCGACCTTCCACACCGTTCTCGACGACGTGACCCCGCTTGACCCCCGAAAAGCCGAGATCACCCCCGACGACTCCCCCGGCTACCGGCGTTCCCGGCTCTGGGTGGAGGCGACGCTGATGAAGACCAGCGTCCCGATCAGCGATCCGTCACTCACCGTCGCGTCCCAGATGCTCGCCACGTCCCTGAGCTATCAGCACCGGGCCGTCGCGAAGGCCCTCGACCCGAATCTGTTGCGTCCCCGCATCCTGCTCGCCGACGCCGTGGGGCTCGGCAAGACCTTGGAGATCGGGTTGATCCTGGCGGAGTTGATCCGACGGGGGCGCGGCGAGCGCATCCTCATCGTCACCCCACGTCACGTGCTGGAGCAGATGCAGCACGAGATGTGGACGAGGTTCGCCATCCCGTTCGTCCGCCTCGATTCGCAGGGCGTGGAGCGGGTGAAGCAGAAGCTGCCCGCCAACCGCAACCCGTTCACCTTCTTCAAGCGGGTCATCATCTCCATTGACACGCTGAAACAGGAGCGTTTCGTCCATGATCTGCGTCGCCACCAGTGGGATGCTGTCGTCATCGACGAGTCCCACAACGTCACGAACTCGGCGACGGAGAACAACCGGCTGACCCGGATCCTGGCCCCGAACACCGACGCACTGATCCTGGCCTCGGCGACACCACACAACGGCCGCAAGGAGTCCTTCGCGGAGCTGGTGCGGTTCCTCGACCCGACCGCGGTCACCCCCGCGGGCGAACTCGTCGCCGACCGCGTCGACGAGATGACGATTCGTCGGCACCGCCACAGCCCCGAGGTGGCCGAGGAGGTCGGGGCCGACTGGGCGGAGCGCCTCGACCCCGAAAACCGGCTGGTCCCGGCCTCCGCCGAGGAGGAGGCGGTCATCGACGAGCTGGTCGGCACGTGGCTGCGCCCCGTCGTGAAGCCCCCGGTCAGGGACAAGCTGTTCGCCTGGACCCTGGCGAAGGCGTTCCTGTCCTCACCGGCTGCCCTGGCCGAGACGATCAGGGGTCGGCTGCAACGCATCGACGACCCGGTGCAGCAGGCCGCGCTCAAGGAGCTGGATCGTCGCAACGAGGCGTGTCTGCACTCGTCGGGCAAGTACGACGCCCTGGTCGATCACCTGCGGGCGGTGGGGGTCGCGCAGACCTCCGACGAGCGAGCCGTGATCTTCTCGGAGCGGGTGCCGACGCTGGGCTGGCTCCGAGAACGTCTCCTGGAGGACCTCACGCTGCGGCCCGACCAGGTGGAGGTGCTGCACGGCGGTCTTCCCGACGATCAGCAGCAGGCCATCGTCGAGAGTTTCAAGCAGGCCAGTTCCCCCATCCGCCTGCTCATCACCGGCGACGTCGCCTCGGAGGGCGTGAACCTGCACCGCCAGTGTCACCGGTTGATCCACTACGACATCCCGTGGTCGCTGATCCGCATCGAGCAGCGCAATGGCCGCATCGACCGCTACGGTCAACGCCACCGCCCCGAGATCGTCACCCTGCTGTTGGATTCCCGCAACGACGCGTTCGCCGGTGACGTCCGGGTGCTGACGAAGCTGGTGGAGCGGGAGCACGAGGCGCATCAAGCTCTCGGCGATGCCGCCAGTCTCATGGGCCAGCACTCGGTGAAGGCGGAGGAGGACGCCATCCGTGACGTCCTGGCGCGGGGCAAGGAGTTCGACGAGGTCGTCGCCACCCCGGAGGAGTTCCTGGCAGGCGCCGAGGACTGGACGGTGGCCTTCCTGGCGGACTGTGAGAACGAGCAGACGGAGGTCCTGGCCGAGCCTTCGGCGACCATGTACCCGCGCAGCGTCGACTTCCTACGTGATGCCCTCGCCGAGTACTACCCGAACCCGGAGGAGCAGCCGCAGGGTCGCGACGAGGGTGGCGTGGGCTGGCGGGAGCATCCGCAGCTGGTGGAGTTCATCCCGCCCGCCGATCTCCGGCAGCGCCTGGAGGTGCTGCCGCAGGGATACCTGAAGGACCGTCAGGTGACGGAGCGGCTGCTGCTGGTGACCGACCGGCACCGGGCGGACCAGATCCTGGCGGAGGCGCTGCAGGATGCGACGGGGAGTTCCTGGCCGGAGGCCCACTACCTGGGTCCGCTGCACCCGGTGCTCAGCTGGGCTGCGGATCGCGCCTTGTCCCGGCTGGGTCGTGGGGAGGTGTTCGCCGTCCGCGGCGACGTACAGGTGCCGACGGTGCTGCTCAACGGCACCCTGTTGAATCGGGCCGGGCAGGTGTTGACCTCGGCATGGATGGCGGCGCAGTTCGTCGCGCCCGGTCAGCAACCCATCATCACTCCGGCGGCCAGCGTCGCCGAGCTGCTCGCCTCCGTCGGTGTGACGGAGCCCCGCCCGAATCCGGGGCCGCCGAAGCTGCCCGACTTCCCGCTGATCCGTCCCGCCGTCGATGCGGCCGAGGCCCATCTGACGATGGCCGTCGGAGCCGCCAGTGACGACGCGAACCGCCGGGTGGCGACGTGGGTGGAGCGCGCCACCCGATGGGACCACGAGGCGGATGCGTTGATCCAGCGAAGTGAGGTCCGGCATCGCCGTGACCTGGTGGAGCAGGCCCGACGGTTCTCCGCCCAGTTGACCCCTGACCGGCAACGGGTGGCGCCGCTGCTGGTGGTGCTGCCCGCCGACACGGAGGTGAATGCCTGATGTCCGATGCGCTGTTGGTGGTCGGGGACTGGATCAGCGAGCACTACTTCTCCGGCGCGCCGTTCCGGAAACGGGTGACGGATCGCGCCACGGAGCAGAAGAAGGAACGGGCGGCCGGTCACGAGACCACCCGCTCCCGGTTCACCTCGAATCGGTCCCGGCTGGTCACGGAGTTTGCGAGGCTGTACACCGACGATGAGCCCGACGAGGCGAGTGCCCGCAGCCTGCACGCGGAGCTGCTGCGGATCCTGGGCTATGACCGGTTGAAGGTGACCCGGGAGGGTCCGGTCAGGTGGGTGGCCCAGCCCGGCTCGGCACCGGGGTTGGCGATCGTCGAGGCGCGGCCGGTGGCGGCGATCGAGGATCTGTTCGTCCGTGACTCCGCCACGTTGCTGGAGCCTGCGGAGCGCGACGGGGAGGAGGTGCACTCGGCCTCGCGGCTGGTGTCGGCGTTGTTCCTGGCCGACGACGCGCCGCCGTTCGTGCTGATCCTGGCGGGGCGTTGGCTGGTGGTGGCGGAGGCGTCGCGGTGGCCGGAGGGCCGCTACCTGGCGGTTGATTTGCACACTGTCGCGGAACGCAACGACACCAAGCAGGGCGGGGAGGTGGAGCGGGCCCTGACCTGCGTCGAGGCCGACTCGTTGGCCCCGGACGTCGATGGCGCGGTCTGGTGGACCGAGACGCTGGAGGAGTCGATCCGGCACACCGTCGGGGTCTCGGAGGATCTGCGGGAGGGCGTACGGGAGTCCATCGAGATCATCGCGAACGAGGTGGTGGATCGACGTCGCGCTCAGAGTTTGCCGCCATTGGCCCCTGATCAGGCGCCCCGGTTGGCCTCGGAGGCGTTGCGGTTCCTGTACCGGATCCTGTTCCTGCTGTATGCGGAGGCGTCGCCGGAGTTGAAGGTGCTGCCTGTCGGGGATCCGGACTATGACCGTGGCTATTCGCTGGATCGGCTGCGCGAGCTGGTGCAGACCGAGTTGGTGACCCCGAGGTCGCAACAGGGCACGCACTTCCACGAGTCGTTGCAGTTGCTGTTCCGGCTCGTCGACGAGGGCCATCGCCCTGGCGCGGGGGACGCTCCGCGGGGCCTGACCTTCGAGCCGTTGAAGGCGGACCTGTTCCGGCCGGAGGCCACCGCGTTGGTCGACGAGGTGGGGCTCGGGAATCTGGCCCTGCAGCGGGTGCTGCGGCGGCTGTTGTTGAGCAGGGAGGCCCGGGGCAAGGAGCGGGGTTTCATCTCGTACGTGGATCTGGGGATCAACCAGCTGGGCGCAGTCTACGAGGGGTTGATGAGCTACACCGGCTCGTTCGCCGACGTCGACCTGTACGAGGTGGCGCGGGATGGGAACCCAGCGAAGGGGTCCTGGGTGGTGCCGGTGGAGCGTGCCGATCACCTGGCGGACAAGGATTTCGTGACCGACACCGACCCGGTGACGGGGCAGCGTCGCCGTCGTCGTTATTCGCGGGGCCAGTTCGTGTTCCGGTTGTCGGGGCGGGAGCGGCAGCGGTCGGCGTCCTACTACACGCCGGAGGTGTTGACCAGGTTCACGGTGTCGGAGGCGTTGGCGGAGCTGCTGGACGACGACACCAAGGCCGATGAGGTGCTGCGGCTGAGCATCTGTGAGCCTGCTCTGGGGTCGGGCGCGTTCGCGGTGGAGGCGACCCGGCAGCTGGCCGAGGAGTACCTGGCCCGCAAGCAGGCGGAGTTGGGGCGCCGGATCGACCCGGAGGACTACCCGACCGAGTTGCAGCGGGTGAAGGCCTTCATCGCCCTGCACAACGTGTACGGGGTGGATCTCAACGCCACCGCGGTGGAGTTCGCCGAGATCGTGCTGTGGCTGGACACCATGAGTGAGGGCTTGGAGGCCCCGTGGTTCGGGCTGAGACTGAGGCGCGGCAACTCGCTGGTGGGGGCCTCCGACGGGAAGTACTCGTCGTCCCAAGTGACGGGGAAGGCTTGGTTGAAGGAGGTTCCGGAGGCGACGGCGGGGATCTTCCACTGGCTGCTTCCCGCGGAGGGTTGGGGTGCGACGGCGGAGTCGAAGGAGGCCAGGAGTCTCACCCCGGATCGGGTGAAGCGGGTGGCCGCGTGGCGAAAGCAGGTGCGGCTGAAGCCGTCGAAGAAGCAGGTCGAGGAGCTGTCCGCGATCTCGCAGCAGGCAGAAATGTTGTGGGAGCTGGCGCTGAAGCGCCTCACCGTCGCCGAACGAGAGTCAGCCCGGCACATCCCGTTGTGGGGGCAGGACGAGGCTGGCGAGGTTCCGACGGCGGTGTCGCGCGCGGAGATCGAGGCGTCGCTGGCGGATCCGGATGGCGCCTACCGCAGGCTGCGTCTGGTGATGGATGCGTGGTGTGCGCTTTGGTTCTGGCCATTGACGGGCGAGGAGGTGGCCCCACCCACCCTGGAGCAGTGGATCCAGGCCGCCAAGGCGCTGCTGGGTGATGCTCGGCTGGCCACGCGGGAGCAGCGGAAGAAGAAGTCCGACTACCAGGAGGCGCTGAGCCCCAGCGACGAATGGGAGGCGTTGGCGGACCAGGAGACCTTGGTGCTGGCGGGGGCGGGTGCCGAGATGCGAACCGCGGTGGTGCTCTAGGAGCATCCGTGGCTGCGGGTGTGCCAACAGGTGACCGAGCGCCAGGGTTTCTTCCACTGGCAGCTGGAGTTCGCCCCGGTGTTCGCCCGAGGAGGCTTCGACCTGCAGGTCGGGAATCCGCCGTGGGTGCGCCCAATGTACGACGAGGCGGCCATCCTGGCCGAGAACGACCCGTGGTGGATCCTCACCAAGAAGCCCTCGAACGCCGAGGCTGATCGTAAGTTCACCGAGACCCTGTCCCGTCCCGGCGCACAGGACCTCCTTGTCGCGGAAGCGGCCGAGGTCAACGCCCTGAAGACTTTCGTCAGCCACGTCACGCTCTACCCAGAACTCATCGGGCTGCAGCCCGATCTGTACCGAGTGTTCATGTCACGCACCTGGTCCCACACCGCGAAACACGGGACGATCGGGCTGATCCATCCGGAGTCCCACTTCACTGACGAGAAGGCCGGCTACCTCAGGGAGGCGACCTACCTTCGTTTGCGTCGCCACTGGCAGTTCATAAACGAATTGCGACTCTTTGATGAGGTACACAACCTCGTCACCTATGGTGTTCACATCTATGGGGAAGCGACCTGCGAGCCTTGCTTCCTTCAAGCCACAGGACTGTACCACCCGGAGACGGTTACACGATCATTACGCCACGACGGATCCGGAGAAGAACCAGGTTTTAGACATGAGGACCAGTGGGACCGCCGCCCTCACGCCTCACGAATTCAGACTGCCACCTCCGAAACTCTGTCAGCTTGGCAAAAGATTCTAGGAGAAAAAATGTACGCCATCGCACACGCATGATATACACCATTAATTCTTCAGCTGCTCGAGTGCTGGAACGGCTCGCGACGTCGGAAAGAGTCGAAACTCTCGAACTTGGCTTCTCGCCAGGCTGGCACGAGCGAAGTGACCGAGAGAAGGGCCGTTTCGAGCAGTGCTGGGGACGGGTCGATACTTGGGAGGACACCATCCTCCAAGGGCCCCACCTCTTCGTTTCCAATCCGTTCGCGAAGTCCCCCAACCCGTCAATGAAGAGCAACAAAGACTGGTCCCTCATGGATCTGGAGACCCTGCCACCAGACGCCCTGCCGGTCACCAGCTACAAGCCGGCAGGCGACCGCTCGGCGTACGACACTCTCTACGGTACCTGGAACGATATCCCCATCCGAGACCACTACCGTGTGGCATGGCGACGAAGAGCAGCCAACACCGGCGAGCGAACCCTGATTCCAGCCCTCATCCCACCGGGATCAAGTCATGTGGACGGCGCCTTCTCTCTTCTTGCTGACGATCCGAGAATCCTTTCACTCTGCGCCGCCTCCATGTCCTCGCTGCTGGCGGATTTCCGGATCCGGGCTGTCCCCAAGGACGACATTCGAGCACCCCAAGCCTGTCTATTGCCCATTCCCCCATTGGACCATCCCCTGCTCCCGAAGCTGCTTCTGCGAACACTACGCTTGAACTGTCTGACAGAGGCGTACGCAGAGTTGTGGGAGGAGGTCTGGGAGGACTCGTTCGTCGAGGACGAGTGGTTGCTGCCTCCGGACTACCCAGGGGCGCCACGCTTGGGCGATGTGGGGAGGGTCTGGACGGAGGCGACTCCGTTGCGCCGAGCGCTGGATCGTCGGAACGCGCTGCTGGAGATCGACGTGCTGATGGCCCACATGCTGGGGGTCTCAGTCGACGACCTCTGCACGATCTACCGGACGCAGTTCGCGGTGCTCCACGGCTACGACCAGAAGGAGTACACATTCGACGCGAACGGCAGGATCGTCCCGACGAAGGTCCTGCAGCTGTGGCGCAAGAAGGGCGACGCGCTGTCAGAGGAGGAACGTACGGCAACCCACCCGGCAGGAACGGAGTACACCTACGACCTCCCCTTCGCCCTCAGAAACCGAGAAGCCGACTTTAGCCAAGCGACTTCCAGCCTGCTAAACCACACAAAAAACCTTGATAGACTTTCCGCAAAAGAAACTCGCGACCTATACGACTCAATCACTCCGACACACGAGCATAAATGAGCGCACCATACATCTCTCACAAACGACTTGCCAAACACTCGATGGCTGCAATGGTTGCCGCAATCGAGATATACAACAAGCCCCAGATTTTGTACCGCGACGAACTAACAGTGATCCTAATAGTGAACTCATGGGAACTCGCCTTGAAGGCTGCTCTAAGAAAAGGGAAACACAGCATTCACTACCGAAAGAAACGCAAACAACCTTACCGCTCAATCGGAATAGACGACGCCCTAAGAAGAGTAACAACCCATTCACTGTGGCCGAAGAAGGTTGACGGCAAGGCGACCACAGTCAACATCCAAGCCTTGACGGGCTACAGAGACTGCGCCATTCACCTTTACAACACCGAAGGATTGGGAGCCATCATTTATCCCTTCCTGCAGCAAACAGTACTCAATTACCGAGACTTCATGGAGGGCGTATTCAAGCAGGACCTAGCAGATTCAATCACTTGGCAACTACTCCCCTTGGGCGTCACCGCCCCACCAGAATCCATTCAATTCATGAAGGTCGACACAAAGAAATCGGCAGCACGAGAGGCCGAGGAGTTTCTCGAGTATCTGCGGAAGCTTCTGGATCACGCAGAGGCCCAGGGGGCAGATTTGGGCAGAGTGGCGGCCATTTACGACATTCATTTGACCAAGCAAAAGAGGCTCGACAAAGCCGACCTTCAAGTCGCCATAACAGACACAGCAGATGGGCGAGTAGTACTCCACAAAATTGACCCCAATCATTCGCACCCGTACCGATTCAAGGACTTACTGCTAAAGGTAAACGAAAAGCGCAGTGGACGCCAAATAAATTCGCACGATCTGAAAGCTATCTTTGCCACGCAGAAGGAGGCTTATTCGTGGGGTTTGTTGACACGTTTGGAAGAGAAC
>JAUNKK010000071.1 GCA_030532825.1 Propionibacteriaceae bacterium | reverse complement strand
CGATGAGGATCATCGACAGATCCTGGGGGGAATGCGCCGTTGCCAGCGACAGGATGAGGGTGCGTAGCATCTCCGACTTACCCGATCCGGTGGCGCCAATGCAGATGCCATGGGGACCCATGCCCTGCTGGGCGCTTTCCTTGAGGTCGAGGTAGACGGGACGTCCCTGGTCATCGACGCCGAAAGCCACCCGTAGGAAGTCCGCAGCCGAGCGGGGCCGCCACAGCTGCGTCAGATCGAGCGGGCGGTACAGGTCCACGCCCAGCAGCTCGCCGATGTCAGCCTGTTCACCGTCGCTGACCTCCTGGTGCAGGGCGTTGAAGGTGCGCCGGGCCGCCAGGCTCCGCGCGATGGATTCCAGCTGCCAGCCGGTGGCGCCCTCCGGGGTAAACCGTGTGCTCTGAGGCTCCGTGCCGCGAGCGCCGGTGGTGATGGTGCCGACGGGCTGCCGCAGGTCGATGCGGATGTCAACATCGTCGGGTTCGTCGAGACGATCGTCGATGAGATGCACGACGGTGATGGCCAAGTCGCGGTCGTGAAGGCTCTGATCGGGGCGGCGAAGTGAACCGGCCGTCGTGCCGTGCTCGTCGGCGATGATCACCATGCGCGGCAACTCGTCGGCGCGGCCACCCCGGCGCCGGGCGGCGATGGCGGCGGTGGACCGCACGTGCATCTCAGTGGCCAGGATGTCGCTGAGCGCATCCAGACTCGGGGCTACCCGGCGCGCAGGGACGGGCCCATCGAACAGATCGGGGTTGTGGGCGTGGGGCAGCAAGTCGAAGCCCGCCCAGTCCGGGGCGGTAGTCACGGTGAAGACTGCCGCCAGATCCAGGTCCTCTGGCAGCTGATGGGTGGCGAGTTGCAGCACCAATGCCCGCGTGAGGGGAACGGTGCGTTCCCGGGGACCGATGACGGTCACGACCGCGGCGTCGCGCAGGTCGACAGTGGCGGGCATCGCCTCAATGGCGGCGTGGGAGTTGGCCAGCAACTCAGCTTCCCGCAGCAGGATCGGGTCGATGGGCTCGACGGGAGTCTCGGCGCGGGGGACGTTCAGGGTGAACCAGGGCACCGTCGCCACGCCGATGCGGGCATGCAGGTGGTCTGCGTCGCTGCGGCGCCGCTCCCAGAGCCGCTCGGGATCGAGGATGAAGCTGGGCAGCCCTTGTGGGCTGGGGTGCAACGCCAGCGCTGCGGACCGCGTCTCCTCCGCCTGCTTTCGCAGGTCCTCGCGGGTGCGTTCAAGAAAATCCAGATACCGGCTGCGCTGCTGCCGCAGCTGTTTCGCGGCCCGGCCGCGGCTAGACAGCGCAAACCCCAGCCCGCTCACCAAAGCGACGACGAACACGATGACCGCGATCATCAGGAACAGTGGCTGTCCGTTGCGCATCACCACTATCATCACCACGGACGTGAGCGCCCCCACCACGGGCAGCAGGAACTGGAACGGGGTGGGGCTGATATCGGAGCCGAGCGTGGGGGGCGCCGGAATCTCGGTGGGTGCGGGGGGCTCGATGGGCAGGGAGATGCGGGTGGGACGCTGTACCCGCGGCCGGACGGGGGCTTCGAGTGCCCGCTCTTCGGGGATGGTGGTGTCGGTCATCCGAGATCCTTCCGATGGCCTGCCAGCGCGCCGATCAAGTCTGCGGTCAGCCGGTAGACCTGCAGCGCCTCCGGCTCCCGGAGCCGATCAGGCGGCGGCGAGCCGTTGCGGTACCGGGGGTCGTGGCGCAACAGCACGGTCTGGGTCGGCAGGTGGCGCACGAGCGGACCGATTGCGGGTCCGACGACGCCCCGCACATCCACCACAGCCATGAGGACCGGGAGCCGCTTGTGCAACTCGGTGGCATAGTCCAGGGTGGATTGCAACACGCCACGGTCGGCGGGAGCGACCAGGCACAGCGCGTGGGAGTCAGCGGCGAGGTGGTTGAGTTGCGGGACAGGAACCGCACCCCAGTCCGTGACGGTCAGATCGTGAAAGCGCTGGGCGTCACCCACCGCGTCGTTCCAGCAGCCCCGGGGATCGTTCCAGCACTCCGGGTCCAGCCGACGAACCGTGTGTGCCGGGCCCAGACGCGATAACTTGGATGCTTCAGGATCGGCCGTGGAAACCACCAGTAGCCGGTCTGGCCGCTGTCGAGCAAGCATCAAGGCCAACTCCCGGGTGAGCGAGGTAGTGCCGCAGCCGCGCACCAGCGACGCCAGGCTGATGCGTCGCCGTACTGGGAGCGGGGTACTGACCCGGCGCGCCAACTGTTCTAAGGCGCGCACCCGCGACCCGGAGGCGGCCTGCACCAAAGCCCAGATCATCGGAAGGTCTCCAACAGGTCGGTGTAGACGTTCAGCGCGCCCAACGTCAGGGGGATCGTGGCAATCACAAGCAGCAGTTCCGCCACATCGGCAGCGCGACGCAGCCTGGCCGAAACCACATCACTGGGTGTGGCGAGGGCCACCGCGAGCAGCACGACCACCAGCGCCGCCGCGATGAGCGACCGCTGAGGGGCGGCCAATCCCGGTGCCGAGACGAGGCCCAGGAACAACGGCAGCACGCCGGCCACCCACAGCACGACGCGCTGGAGTACCAGCGGAAGTAGGCGCGTACGGAGCAGCATGATGAACGCGATGACGCAGCCAAGCGCCAGCGCCCACCCGTTGGCCGTCAGCATGAGGGAGACCAAGGCTAGGGCCGTTGGGAGACCGATGGCCGCAACTAACCAAGTCAGCGTCGCGTAACCCTCCAGGATGGAGCTATCCACATCCCCGCGCTGCGGACGTTCGCCCCGCATCGTTTGGTCGTCGTAGCCAGTGAGACCGCTGAAGGTCAGTGCCGCCCCGGGCAGCAGGCCGATCAATACCAGGCCGGTGAGCGCGGTGACCACAGCCATGGGGAGAGCCGGCCAGACAAGCTGAGCGCCTGCCGCAAACAGTGCGGCCGCGAGCAGGCCGAACCCGCTACCGACCAGCGCGGAGCGCCGACGGGCACCGAGTCCCACGACCACGCCGATGACCGTCCAGGCGACGCCAGCCACTAGGACCACCTGAGTGCTGGGGGACCAGGAGCCGGTCAGGAGCGGTACCTGTGGGGCCGCCAAGCCGAAAGCCGCGGCAGCGAAGACGGCGGCGGGCCCGGTGGCGTTGCGCCGGGCGAGATAGGCGCCAACGCAGGATAGCGCGGCAGCCAGCAGCAGCGGGCCGCCCGCCAGCGGGTCGACGATGCTGACGGTGGTGAGGTAGGGGCGCAAACCGTCGGGAATGAGGAGAGACGCCAATGCGGTGAGGACGGCAACGATGGTGGCGCGGGCCCGGTGATTCCAGCGGTCACGATGCTGCCCACCCACGATAGCGACGGCGTCGGTGATGTCGACCACCTCGGGTGGCTGAGGGGCGTCGTCGATGGGGGTGAGCTGGATCATCGTGCCGTGGGCGACCTGCTGGTCGCTGAGGGTCTCGGCCAGGTCAATACGCACACCCGTGAGGGTCGTCAGCGCGACCTCCTTGCCTCCGGGCACCTTCTCACCCAACACATCAAGGAGCTGCGGCAGCAACGCACCAACGGGTTCGTCGTCGGGCAGGACCAGGTTGGCTTTGCGGTTTGTGCCGGCCACGGTTAGTCGTGTGTAGGCCATCTACTGCTCCTTATCCACGACGGTGAGGGTCTCCGGGTCGATCGTTACGCCCGAGGCCGGGTCGGTGTAGTAGCCGGTGGCCCGGTCGTAGTACCAGCCCAGGCGGATGTCGATGGTGCGCCCCTGTGGATCCGTGGCCAGCAGCGTCTCGGGATCGACGGGGAAGCCCGTGCGTGGGTCGATGTACTCGCCAGTGTCCGTATTGACCAGCAGTTTCGTTGCCTCGTCTTCGCTCAGCCCGTTGCCTGGCTGGAGTGGATTAGCCTGCAATGCCGCCATGAACGCCGCCACGGCTTGCGTGTGCTTTTGGCGCTCCAGAATGCCTAGCACGAAGCCAGTTCCTAGGCAGGCGACGCAGATCACGGCCGCCAGGGTGACCGAGCCCAGGATCCGTGACAGGTTGGTGTTGACCTTGTGGCGTTCGATCTGCCGTCCGTGGATGAAGGCCGCCATCAGCCGTTCCCGATGGGTGCGGGTGGTCTCTATGAGGGTGCGGTCGAACTCGTTCATCGTCTCGCCTGCAGGTTGGGGACGGCTTCAATACGAACCTCCCGGCTACCGAGCCGCAGCTGTGCGAGCGTCCCCATGGAAAGGGGGACGCGGGCTTCAAGCTCGGCGGGGAGGGGCTGTTCACCTTCAGCGGTCAGAATGGTGGTTCCAGAGCTGCTGCCTAGGTCGGAGATGACGAGGTCGGTGCCCTCTAAAGCCACCAGGAGGTGAGTGCGGGAGACCGTGCGGCTGAGGTCCGCAACCGACAGGCATTTATAAGGGGGTGCGACGTGGGGGTTGCGCCCAACGACGCAGGGCAGGTCCAGCCGGTGCCGGGTGCCATCGTCGAGGACGGCGATGATCATCGCTTGTACTTGCTGAGGTTTGGCTGCTGGGGGCTGAAGGGAGACACGGCGCGGGCGGAGTCGCATGGGGTCTTGGCCCTTGCGGATGTCTACCGCCTGGAAACCGGGGCGGATGCCGGGTAGTCCGGTCTCGGGCTGGATATCGCGGATGCCTGTTAACCAATGGCCAAGGCTGGTGCCGTGGCGGGTTCGCGCCAGCCACCAGGCCAGCACGAGGACTACCGCGACGAGGCTTCCCACGATCGCCGTCACTGGCCACGGCGTGCTCACGGCAAGCGTCCAGAGGACGAACCCGGCGACGACTAGGCATGCAACCATTACATCCACGGCGGACGAGACGATCACCTGGCGACGCGAGGCCGCCGTGTCGGCAAACTTCGACACGGTGACGGTCATGGAACACCTCCCCTCAGCTGCCAAGTCAATCACGTTTAGCCACCCGTCACATCCCCCAAGGGGTTCCACGGGAAGGAGTTTGGTGGGCAGGTGAAGCGCCGTGGCCCTCTCCTTCGCGCCCGGGAAGGCGTCCCAAGGGTTATCTTTCGTTAACTATAGGTCAGGCACCCCGAGTCGTAAGGGAGGCCGACTGTCGTCCCAAGTAACGTCCCTAGTCTGGGAAAATGAAACGTTGCCGCGCCCGACCCGTGGCGCTCGCTTGACTGGCGAAATCGTTTCAATAGCTGCACTTCGAACGCAAACGCGCGGCGAACCTATGTGCAATTGCAAACAGGTAAAGAAGTGCGCCCCTTCTAGAGGAATTTCCCCAGGAGGAGCTCGCGGGGTTGTGCGAGTGTTTGTGGCAGTGCATGTCTTCTTTCGGCTCCTCGTATTTCGTTCTTAGCGGGCCATGAGCTACTCCCGGCCTGATGAGTTCAGTGCCGCCGGGCGAGGCGGTCCGGAGGTTTGCGCGCTCGCGGGGCTCGACGGCGGGAGCGTGGACGAGGCCCAAAGTACGCGGTCGCCGACAGTGTGGCTTCCCGGCCGTGGGACCATGGGGAAGGCTGAATCTTGCGGCGGTAGCGGCGGGCGATGAACGAGGAGTCCGGGCCGTGACCGGTTTGCTTTTGCGAAAGTTTGGTATTGATTATTTATTGTGCTTCGAGCCGCTGTGGTCACGGTTATCTCGTGGAATGAGTGGTGATTTTCTTCAGATTGGATGGTGCCTTATGCTGTGGGCGACGTCTTGGGGGTTAGGGGATTGATGTGCTGTCCTGGCTTATCGACTGACCGATGACGGGGTGGCCGAAGCGCAGCGGTTATTTCGTTAAGTTGTTCCGGCAGGAATGATCGGGATTTTATGTGCGGCAAGAGAGCTCTGTGACAGCGCTGTATTTATCGTACATTTATCGCAGGTTTCAAGCGGTGAACTGTTGTCTCTCGTTTCGATTTGATCGTGTCGGGCGTGGCGTTCTGACGGGCTCGCTACCCGTGGCCTCGCGAGACGGGCAGGCTGATCCGGAGGGCGTCAACGCGTCGAACCGGACGCGTCCGCTGGGGGTGCCTAGTGGTGCGGATGATGAGTTGGAGGACAAGCTGGTGACTGCTCCCAGTCGTGTCGGCCAGATGGCTGGAAACCGGGTAAGGTGATGTCCTTGACCGCTTTGCGTGCCGTCGTGGCGCTAGGCTGGGTGCTGAGATTGCAGGGCGAACGCTCAAGCGTAGGCCCCCAGGAGACAAAACGAGAATTTCAGGGATAGAATGTTTTGGCCCCGTCTGGTCGCCAGCAAGAGTTCCGGCGACCTCCCGTGGAAAGGAGCGCGCATCGTGGCCGTCAGCTCATTGACCCCACTTTCAGCTGGAGTCGGTTACCGTTTGGTCAAATTGGGCGAGATCGCCCTTGGCCAGGCTGAGGAAGTCTTGTCTGGGATGGGGGTGAAACCAAGGCTCTTCAACGTCCTCATGACAGTGGCCACCAACCCGACCCTGTCGCAGCGAGAGATCAGCCGAGCTCTAGGGCTGGACCCCAACGTCATGGTCGGGGTCATTGATGAACTGGAGAACGAAGGACTTGCGCGGCGCGAACGCAGCACCGTCGATCGTCGGCGCCACGTCGTGGTAGTCACGGACAAGGGCTCGGAGATCCTCGACAAGGGGACCCGCGTGCTGCAGCAGGCGGAACGGGCCTTCCTGGCCCGCCTGACTGACGAAGAGCAGGGGACGCTGTTCGCCATAGCTGGGCGCCTCCTCGGCCTCGACGGGGAGAACGAATAGACCGATCTAAGCGAACGGGCGTGGAGCCTTCTGGCTCCACGCCCGATGTTCGCGACCCGTGGGGTAGGTCAGAGCGGCTGCCCAGTCTTCGGTAGGCCTACGTATCGAATCGGTGCGCCCGCCCCGTCAGGGCTGGAGGTCGGCAGCTGTGATATTGCCGGTGCGCCGGCCGCCTCAAGAGTGGGCGTCGGCAGTTGCGATACCGTCGGCGCGGCCGAGGGGGTCGACACGGGACCCTGCGAATCGGCCGACGGGGAGTTCACCGCCTGGTTGTTGGCTGCGACCCACTTGGGCCGAGCCACGAACGTCAATGTCTCGGCCAGCGATGGTTCCAGGTCCTGAATGATCACGCCTCGCTTCTGTTCAGCTGCGTGCATGATCTTGCCGTCGCCCAAGTACAGGGCCGTGTGGTAGATGTTGCCGAAATATGCTTCAGCCTCGCCCTGGCGGACCTTGGCGTTGGAGCCTTCCGGATCCTGCTTCGAGAAGAACAACACATCCCCGGCCTCGTACTGCTGCTCCTGGTCGAACCACAGGTCCCCGTTGGCGTAGAACCAGGCAGCGAGGTTATTCGCCTGCCAGATTCGCGAGCCGATGGGATTGTGACCGAAATCTACCCAGTGGCCGACACGGGTGTTCTGATCGGCCACATAGGTGGTGTGTTCATAGTCCCAGCCGATCAGGACCATGCCGACGAATTGGGAACAGGTGATCGGGTAGGGCTTGGGCGTCACCTGGTGGGTGATCACGCCGGCCAGCGGCGATTTACGTACTGCACGCGTCGCGTCCCAGACAAGATCATTGCCCGCATCAGCGAAGGTTTGTGCCCGTTTCAGCGCATCAGCAACGGCGGCCGAGTCGACACTGTTGAGCGGCTTGGGGGGCAGATTGTTCGGCACTGCCCATTTGCCGTCCGCTAGCGGGATGGCGACGTGCCCGAGCTTGCCAGTGGGTTTGGTGGCAGAGATCGTGAAGGACAAGGCGCCCCCGTCGCCTACCTTCTCCTCGCCCCGGGTAAAGACGGTGCCGGATAAGCCCGAGCTGTTCATGAGGTCCGCGATCGTGTTGACCGTGGTGGCGGCGCTTGCCTCGTTCGGTGAGGCACAGACCGGGGCGCCGATCAGAGCGACGGCGATGGCGCTGATGAGGCTTCGTTTAACTGCGTTGTTGGAGAGCATGGGGGCTCGCTTCCTGGTTGGGGACTGCTCAGCTGCCCTTAACTTTAGTAGGCATGGGTTCACTCGCCGCGCGAAGCTGAGGACAAGCTGAGAGAGACCTCAGGATTCTTCCTGAGGCCTCTCGTCGTCGGTTACGGTCCCGTTCAGGGGAGGGCAGCCACCGGGCGCGGCCAAGCCCCCAGGTTCTGCCACACGAAGTTCGGTACCCGGGCGAAGAAGCCGATGAGGAAGGCCTGGAAGGCCTCAATCTCTCCGGGGGTCCAGTGGCGGTCGTCTCTGAACGCGACCGTGCCGTTGCCCCAAATGGCGAAGGGCCCGGGGTAGGCGGCCATGAGGTATTCCATCTGGCGTTGATGGATCACGTCTGACGCGAAACGGGCGTCCGGGCAGCGGACCTTGAAGCGCTGGTTGAACTCGCCCCACTCAAACTTGTGTGACGCCCCTAGCCAGCCCCAGTTCACGGTGAGTTCGTAGAACGGGAACTGTAGCCGGAACTCGCACAGTTGCTCCTCGTGGTTTTCCACGCGCGTTCGGGTATTCCCGTTGCCGTCTGTGTAGGTGGAGGTGGTCTGCCACGTATGGGTCAGGCGGATGAAGGAGATGTTCGAGTCGGTGCCGTAGACCACATCCTTCGCCTTGTGGTTGTGCCCGCCCTCGGTGCTCGAGACACGGGCCAAGAAGCTGTCGTCTTGGGTGAGGTACACCCAGTTGTTGTGGCCATAAATGCTGAGCGCAGGTGGCGCTGGCGGCCCGCTGAACTGTTCTTGTGGCAGCGCGAGTACCGCAGCGCGTGCCCGGGTCAGCAACTCGACGGCTGCGGCGAGGTGCTCCGGTTTTTTCGGGGCGTCGATGAGAACGATGCTGTCGTGATCAATGCTGATGCGGAAGGGCGCGTTGATCAGCACCGGCTGTAGGGCGTGGGCATACCGTGACGCGAGCTCTTGGGTGGCGGCGGAGGCGAGCACATCCCCAGACTGCACGGCAGTCGACGACAGGTATAGCTGGTGCGAATAGCCCGGGCCGGAGACCTCGCCCGCGGCGAGGGAGGCGGGAAGAGGCATGCGTATCACGTAACCCGTGCTGCGCCACTGCGTGCATCGGTACTTGAATGCGATGAAGGGGGTCTGGTCTGTCGCCTGCCCGCGGACGGAGTCGTCGACTTCGCGCTCGAATCCCACGCCGAAGGGCGGGATGTTCAGCCCATAGCAGATATCTATCCCAGGGTTGGAGTCGAACTCCCACCCCAGAGCTTTGAGGGACTGGACATAGCGCCACCGCGCTACGCCCCAGATGGTGAGCCCCAAGAGAACTAAGCCCCCGAGGGCCAGCAGGACATAGGTCAAGGCTTCCATAGAGCGGACCTCCCAGAGTTGGTGCGCATATCTCGATGGTGCCATCTCGATGGGTTCACCGCGTGAGGTGGGGCGCGCGCCGCCGAAGCAGTGGGAGCAATCGGCACGTTGCGACGGCTCTCACGCGGTGCCACGGCTTCGTGTCGAGCCCGCTCGCGCTGGATCGCTGGTCAGGTCTTGAAGGATCAGAATGTTCTAGTTATTCTAGAACTATGTTGTGGCAAGTGGATCCTCGCGATCCGAAACCCATCTACGAGCAGATCGCCGCCATTGTGCGACAAGCCATCGATGAGCGGGAACTGACTGTGGGCGATCGGCTGCCCGCCGCGAAGGAACTGGCGGCCAGTTTGGACGTGAACTTGCACACCGTGCTTAGGGCGTACCAGCAACTCCGCGACGAGAGGCATATCGAGCTGCGCCGCGGGCGCGGTGCCGTAGTGATCTCCGGCGGGGATGCGACGCGTCTGGATCAGCTGGTAAGCGAACTGGTCGCCCAGGCCCAGCGGCTTGGTATCGGTTCCGAGGAGTTGCACCGTCGAATAGAAAGGCAGGCAAGCAAATGAACACATCGACGCTAGACCGACGCAACCTGGGCGCCACGGTCGTCGGAGGCCTCGTCGTGACCCTGTTGGCTGGGGGTGGAGCGCTGGTCACGTGGCTGAACCTGCCCGGGCTGCCGGAACGTGTGGCTTGGCATTGGGGGCCGAGTGGTCCCGACTCCTATGGATCGCCGGGGGTCGCCTGGGCCTTCATCTCCATCGTGTCCCTTGGCTTGCCGCTGGCGCTGGTGTTTGGTGGTTTTGTGACACGGCAGAGTCGTTTCCTATCGCCGGTCGCCGGTGCCTTGGCGGCTTTGCTCGCCGTCGGTTTGCAGGGGATGCTGCTGATGCAGCGCGGTTCGATAGGCGCGGAGCCAACCGCCATGACCCTCGTGTGGCCGTTGCTGGGCGGGATGGCGCTGGGGGCCATCGTCGGGGTTGGATTGTGGCTGCCGCTGCGCTTTCGCGGGGAGTCGGTACCCGTCGAGTTGGCTGCGGCTAGCCCTCGGCTGGAGGTCGACGACGAGGTGCGCGTGGCCTGGATTGGGCGCACCAGTACGTCCCGGGCGACGACGGTGGGACTGGCCGTTGGGTGCGTGGCTTGCCTGATTCCGCTGGGCGTGGCCTTGGCCACCGGGTTTTGGGCGCTGCTGCTGGTCGCATTCCTGCCGATGCTCATCATGGTTGTGATCGCGCTGATCTTCGCAGCGGGCGTCACCATTGATGCGCGGGGCGTGCGGGTGCGTGGTGCCGGGGTGCTCCCCGTCGTCACCATCCCGTTAGCTGAGATCTCCTCCGCGAGCGTGGTGGAGGTCCGCCCTCTGCGTGATTTCGGGGGATGGGGCATGAGGGTCGGTCGGGGACTGCGTCAGGGCTTTATCACCGCCGGTGGAGCCGGGCTGCAGCTGGAGCGTGGCGAAGCCGCCCCACCGTTCGTCATTACCTTACGAGACGCCCCGGCTGCCGCGGCCGTCTTCAACACGCTCCTCGCGCGCCGGGAAAGCCGTGCCTGAGTCCCTGGGATCGGCGGCTAACCGAGCGAACTCCGGTCCTGGGGCAACCACCGGGTGGCCGATTGCCGCGTTCTATGTACTGGCTTGCGCTCTGGCTTGGCTGGTGGCGTTGCCGGTGTGGCTGACGCCCGACCCCGCTCCGGTGTTGGTGCAAGCCAGCGCCGTGATCATGATGTTCACCCCTAGCGTGGCCGCCATCATCGTCGTTCGGCTTCTCGAACGCCGACCGGTCATCGCGTCGGTGGGTTTGAAGTCGCAGCCCTGGCGGCGGACTCTAGCCAGTGCAGGTGTGGTGTGGGCCGTGCTGCTGGTGATCGTGGCGTTCGCGATGGGGGCCAGCGTGGTGCTCGGTACCCTGCAGGTGTCGGGGTTCTCGGTTCCGATGCTCGGGGCCATCTCTGCTGCCGTGCTCATCAACCCCGTGGTGAGCCTCATCCCCACCCTGGGTGAAGAGGTCGGGTGGCGCGGCTACCTGTATCCGCGGCTCCAAGCGCGTCTGGGAGTGGCCGGAGCGGTGGTGTTGACAGGCGTGATGTGGGCACTGTGGCATGCGCCGCTGATCCTTCGCGGGTATAACTATCCCGCCGCTCCGCTGCTCGGCCTAGGGCTGTTCATCGTGCCATGCATCGGGATGAGTGCCGTGCTTGCCTGGGGCGTCGAGCGCGGTGGCTCCGTCTGGCCAGCGGCTATTGGGCATGGCGTATTCAATGCCGCAACCAGCGTGACGGTGCTGCTTCTGCAGCAGCAGGGCACCGCCATCGATACCGTGGCTGCCACTCCACTCGGATGGGCGTCCTGGCCGGTATGGCTGCTGACAGTGGTCGTGATGATGGCGCTGATGACGTGGCCTGCCCGACCCCAGCAGTGATACCTGAGTCCCGCAGTCGGGCGGGGCTCGCCATCCGCTCGGGTGTAGTCCGATTGGTCGCGGTGGGGCGAGACGCGTGGGCGTGGAGCAAATCTGTGTTAATGTCGCGGCGGCACAAAAGAGAGGCAGGCCATGACCATCGCGGTGGCGACATCGATGCAGTACCGGCGCATCGTCAAGGAGGACCAGTGGCTCGTGGTCGAATTGCAGCGCCGGGGTCATCAGGCGCGGCTGGCCGCCTGGGACGACCCGAACGAGGACTGGTCGACCACCGACCATGTCGTTTTCCGTTCCGTGTGGGGCTATCAGGACGATGTGCCGCGCTTCGCCAGCTGGCTGGATGAGCTGGAACGCCACGGGGTCCGCACCTTCAACCCGCTGCATGTGATCCGTGACAATATGTTCAAAGACCGCCAGTTGGCTTGGCTGCGGCGCAGTGGTGTGCCGACCATCGACACCCTGGTCGTCGCCCGGAACCAAGAGGTGGAGGAGCACGTCACCCCCCAGCCGACGCTGGCGGAGACCCTCGCCGCCTACCGCCCCCAGTGGGCCTCCGCGCCCGTGGTGATCAAGCCCATCATCTCGGCCAGCGGCCGCGACACCATGCGCGCCGATCACATCTGCGACGCCGAAGAACTGTTCCAGAAGATCCTCACGGATGAGACCCGCCGCGGCGTCCTGGTCCAGCCGTTCGCGCCAGAAGTCGCCGCCGGCGAGTTGTCCTTCGTTTTCCTGGGTGGGCGATTTAGCCATTGCGTCCGCCGCTTTCCCGGGGTGACCTCCGAACGCCGCAAGGCCGTGGCCACCACACCCCCGACCGAGGCCGCAGCTGTGGCCGAGACGGTACTTTCCCTGATTGAGGTTCCCGCCACTTACGCCCGCATCGACATCGTCGTCACCGGCGACGGGCCCAAGGTGATGGAGGTTGAGCTGGTCGAACCAGCACTCTTCCTGGGGAGCCTCGACTCCACCTACCGCCGCCGGGCAGCGCTGCAACGGCTGCGGGACGCCGTGGACGCTGGGGTAGCGCCGCAAGTTTCGGCGGCCTGAGGCTGCGGCAGGCCAGTCCGGCGGGGAGGGGGAAGAGACGCACGGAGCCTGCGAGAATGACATCCAATAATTCTGAGGCTGGGCTGCTGCGTGCTGTGTTAAGGTGAGACCAATCGTCATGCCTTATGGCAGAGGGAACCCGGTGGGAGTCCGGGACTGACGCGCAGCGGTGTGGGTGACGAGTCCGGCTGAGCCACTGGGAGCCTCCTGGGAAGGGCTGGAGGAGGCTGACCCTGAGTCCGAAAACCTGGCGATCTGTGTTATAGACCACCGGCCCCGCGCACCGGGCCGACCCTAGAGAGGCTTGAAGTATGCCCAAGAGATTTATCCGTCGCGCTATCGCGTCCGCGCTCTGCGTTGGCCTCGGTTTCCTGAGCGCATGTTCCGTTCCGTCTCAGGATTCCTCAAGCGGCAAGGAACTCAAGTTCGTCACCGTCTATGCCGCCAACACCACCGACCCGCACATGGTGCAAGGGTCCTTTATCTTGAACTCCGGGGCTGTGGAGACCCTCGTCCGGCTTGATCCCGCGACCATGAAGCTGGCTCCCTGGCTCGCAGAGAAGTGGGAGTCTGCGGACGCCCAGAACTGGACGTTCACGCTCCGCCAGGGCGTCAAGTTCCACAACGGCAAGCCGATGACCGCTGAGGCCGTGAAGGCCAGCCTTGAGGACTCCATCACGAACAATCAGGGGGCGGCCAAGGCGGTGCGGATCGCCAGCATTGAGGCGCTCGACGAGCACACCCTAAAGATCACCACCGATGGCGTTTACCCGGCTCTGCCGTCGAACCTCGTGCACTACAACACCGCCATCACCGATGTCACCGCCGAGGGGGAGTTGCCTATCGCCACCGGCGCCTTCAAGTTCGAGTCCTTCGACCCGGCCGGCGAGGCCGTGCTTGTGAAGAACACGGACTACTGGGATGGGGAAGCGAAGCTCGACCGGGTGGTCATGACCGCCAACGAAGACGCCAACGCGCGGCTGTTGGCGTTGCAGGCGGGGGACGCCGATGTCATCTACCGGCCGTCGCTCGAATCTGTTCAGTCCATCTCCAACGACGCCAACCTGGCAACCGACTCCGTGCCGGGTACTCGGGTGTATCACGTCATCTACAACTACGTCGGTGCCAACTCGGCCCTGTGGAACAACCTTGAGTTCCGCAAGGGCATGGACGCGCTCA
>JAUNKK010000070.1 GCA_030532825.1 Propionibacteriaceae bacterium | reverse complement strand
TCAACTGGGACTATTACCGCGACCGGCCCTGGCAGCGTCCCGACGGCGACGAGTTGGGCCTAGCCCAGGCCGCCACCATCGTGCACCGCATCCGGGCCGAACGCGGCCCCGAACATGTCCTGTTGGTCGACAACGGCGACACCATTCAGGGTACGCCGCTGGCCACCTTCTACGCCCGGCAGGAACCGATCACCGACACCGGTACCACGCATCCCCTGGCCGCGGCTTTCAATGCCATGGGCTACGACGCCTGCAACATCGGCAATCACGAGTTCAACTACGGCCTCAACCTGCTGCAGACCTTCGAGGAGCAGCTTGCGATGCCGCTGCTGGGCGCCAACATCGTCGACTTCCGCTCCCGCAAGCCGCTGTTCCAGCCGTTCGTCCTCGTCGACCGCGTGATTGACGGGCACGAACTGCGGGTCGGGATCGTCGGCCTGACCACCCCGGGGGCCATGGTCTGGGACCGCGCCCACCTGGCAGACCGGGCGGATATCACCGACATGGTGACCGCGGCTGCTCGCTGGGTTTCCGAGGTGCGGGGACTTGGCGCTGATGTCGTCGTGGTGCTGTGCCACGCGGGGCTGGGTCAGACCACCTACGCCACCACCGCGGAGGCACCCGCCGAGAACCCGGCACGGGAGATCGCGCAGCAGGTGCCGGGCATCGACGTCCTAGTGATCGGCCACACGCACCGCGACGAGCCTGAGCAGTGGATTACGTGCCAGGCCAGCGGGCAGCCGGTACTACTCACCCAGCCGAAGGCGCTTGCCGCGGGCCTGACGGAGACCGTCATCGACCTGGAACGCGACGGCGACGGATGGCGCGTGACGGTTCAGGGAGCGACGGGGCTGCCGGTCAGCGGTGAGGAACCCCACCCGGCTGTGCATGACGCCGTCGCCGAGGCCCACGAACGGACCCGCACCTACGTCAACCAGCGGGTCGCCACCTCCGAGCGAGAACTCAGCACGGCCGAATCGTGCTGGCGGGCGACGGGGGTCATCGAGTTCATCCAGCGGGTGCAGGCCGCCACCGTCGCTGATGCCCTGGCGGCCGGGCAGTATGCGGGGCTGCCGGTGGTCAGCCTCACCGCTCCGACGTCCCGCACCGCTATTATCCCGGCCGGGCCCGTCAGCATCCGGGATCTGGCCAGCATCTATGTCTTCGACAACACCTTGGCCGCGGTGCTCCTGACTGGCGCACAGCTACGGGCGCACCTGGAGCATGCGGCCCGCTACTACGCCGACCTGCCGCCCGGCGCCGTCTTCGACCCCGCTACCATGACCGGGGCGGAGCGCGACGGGTTGACCGTCTGGGACTATCAATACGACATTGCCTGGGGAGTGAACTACGACATCGACGTGACGCGGCCCGTCGGGCAGCGGATCCGCAACCTCACCCACCCGGACGGCACCCCCGTCGCCGACGACGAGGAATTCGCCGTGGCACTGAACCACTACCGACGCAGCGGCGCCGGCGACTACCCGGATGTGGCGACGGCGCCGGTGCTGTACAACGACATGCTGGAGATCCGTCAGCTCCTGATCGACTGGGCCGCCGAGCATGGCGTCGCCGTCCCAGGAACCGAGAACTGGCGGCTTACCTGGGAGCAGGCGGCAAAGTAGCATGAGCCTGTGAGGACCTGGCTCAGCACTTGGCGCCGCATCGCAGGCGACATGCTTCGAGTACTGGCAGCCCATTGGCCGCAGTTCCTCGGCCTGTGTCTTCTCGGGGCGATCGGCCGCATGGGTTTCCTGTGGCTGGCGCTCTGGGCGGCGCGCGCCCACGCGCTATTAGGGGCGCTGATCCTGCCGCTAGCGCCCCTGTGTGCCCTGTTCCCACTGCTGTTGATGTTGCGGGTGGCCGACGAGTCGCTGCCCGCGTTCCGGGACACGCAAGGCGGATTGACGGCGCGGGGGCGGTGGCGGGACCACATGCGGGTTGCGTCGCGGATGATGCTGCCGTTCATCACGCTGTACACCACCGAGGGGTTGCTGGCGCAGGACGCCCGTGCCTATGTGTACGACATTACCAACGATGAAATCCGAAACTCCCTCATCCCGTCCTGGGATCGCCTGGACTACGCCGAAGGCTGGGTGATGGTAGCGCTGATCGTCACGGCGCTCGTGCTGCGCAAGCTCATCGCGCTCACGGGGGCCGCGAACCGGGTGATGGCTCTCACGATACTGGCCATCTACCTTGAAGCGATGTGGATGCTCCTGCTGGCGCGAACGTTCATGAGGCGGCTGCAGGAGATAGGGCAGTGGCTCGCCGACCGCGTCTTCTTCGACGCCCTGGCCCGACAGTGGGAGGCGGCCTTGAACATGCTGGGGCCGCTCAGGTCGTGGGTCGAGGCAGGGGCTGCCTGGGTCGGTACCGTGGCATCGGGCGTGACGGCCCTCGTCGTCCTGCCGATCACCTGGCTCGCCGTTGGGGCCGCGTGCTATCAGACCGAACTCCGGGATTCGACCCGCCGACCGGTGGCCGCCCGGGCCAGGCGCCAACCAAAGTCGCCCTCGTGGCTCACGAAGATCGTGGCGGAAACCATCGAACCGGTCGCCACACCCGTCCAGCAGCTGTGGGCCGCGCTGTCGCGGGTGGCGACGGCGGGGGTGGCTGCCTTGGTGCTGTTTTGCTTCTCGTACCTCATCGTCGCTCAGTCCCAGCTGGCCGTGGCCTGGCTTGTCCGGGCGGCGGTTGGGCCGCGTGGCGACTCGGAGCATCTGATGCTGCTGCCCTATGCGGATGTGGCGTCCCAGCTGGTCTATTTCGTGCTGGCGATGGCGCTGCTTGCGGCGGCTTTGAACCTCATCATGGGCGGTGAGCCGCTGGGGGGTCGGGCTGCGCGAGCCCTAGCTGTTCCTTCGCCGGGGTCACGACCCCAGGGGGAACAGCAGGTACTCGGGGGTGTCCCACCACAGCCGCAGCCCGTCCGGTTCGATCCCCGCCGGTACCGCGAACGAGAAGGATGACTGCCACTTTTCGGGACGCGGGGGCGTGGTTTCTTGGACGGTTTTGGTGATGGCGTCGAAGGCCGGGCCAGGGGTGTCCTGGGGTACGCAGTCCTCGGAAATATAAGCGCCAGGCGTGCCTGTGCCCGCTTCTTTCGCAGTCTTGTTTGAGTATCGCACCCCGTCGGCAATGAGCTCAACGGTGCACCGAGCCAGCTGCTGGTCTGGGGTGGCCTGGAACTCCAGATCGGCTTGCCACAGCTGGGCCCCCTCTGGTGCGACCAGCGAATTGAACTCGTTGACCGGGCGGACGGAGAGGAGACGCGCGTTCACGGCGCGGTGATACGTTACGCCATCTGGCTGTTTAGCGTCCTGCTGGAACTCTGCCTTGTTGTCTTGCGCCGTCACGGGGAGATGCGGTTCCCAAGGCAGATAAAAGTTGATCAGCCGTTGGGAACTGGCCAGCACGGTCAGCGCCAGCAGGATCGGTAATGCCAGCAGCCATAACCCGTTGCGCCGCCACCAGAGGCGTGTCATGGCTGCCCCCTGGTGACTGGCTCCTCGACAACGATGGGATCCGCGGCTGCGTCAACGTCCTGTGACGAGGAATCCAACTCCAGGTCAATGACCGCGACATCGTCTGGGAAGCCGGGACGGGAGTTGCGGACCCACAGCGTCGCGCCGGGCACTGATTCTTGAGGGACCTCGAAGTGGATCATGCAGCTGGTAATGAAACCTGGTTGAGCAGGTCCACAGACGGCGGGGAGCACCTGGGCGCCCCCGAAGGTGCGGTCCATCGGGTCTTTGAGTTGGAAGTTTGCCAACGTGGTGACTTCTTCCGCGGGGACGAAATCCAGATCGACGACGATCCACAGGCCCGCTGACGCCGCCACCTGATTGAATCGCTGGATGCGAGCGCTGGTGCGCACGCCGGTCACGGTCACCGTGCCCAGCCGGGTCCTGATGCCCTCACCGATATCACCATGGCGCAGGAACGGGGCTTCCGACACTTCATCGCGGGTGGGAAGCAGCGTCGCGCCCCAAGACCCGAGCACCAGAGCCAGCAACACGAGGAGCGTCGCGAGGAATTGCCGGGTGCACCGTCGGGGCCGGGGAATGGGCGGCAAGGGATGGGTCATGGCTCGCCCAACTCCACGACGGGCAAGGTGACGGTGGCCACCGGCTCGGGGTCGAACCAGGAGTACGTGGGTTCCAGGTAGCTGGTCCGATAGGTGTGCTGGTGCAGGGTGAAGGTCAAGGAGTCTGGGACGGGTTCCTGGCTGTCCTGGAGCCATACGAAGGCTAGTCGCTGGGTGAGACCTGGCTGCAGGGCGTTTGACGATAGCGAGTCCACGACCCGGAGCACATTCTCGCTTACCACGTGATTGCCAGGGAGCCCGGGGCCTTGGCCGTTAGGGGAGGGCCGCAGCCCCGGTGCTTCTAGGGTCACGGCGCGTTTCAGGGTACCGCTTCCGAGAGGAGAATCAGTGGTGATCGTGACCTCCATTGTGAGAATGAGCCTACGCACGCCGTCCTCGGCGCGCAGAACCGGCTCCAGCTCCATCGTATGCCCGGCTCTGATAGCGGTCAGCTCGAAGGGCTCGACCGTGATCTCTTGCCCTGGCGGGATCGCCGGGAGCGTGTCCTCGCGCTGGGCAGACGCCGATTCCCAGCCTCCGAACAGCCCGATCACGCCCACCAGCAGCAGCGCGGTCAGCACCGGCAACCCAACCGTCAGCCACGCACTCCGTCGCCGGGGCACCGCCATCGGCGGCATGGGAGCGTGCGTTGTCATAAAGGGATCATATGCTGACACGGGGAGCGGGCCACGCCCGAATCGTGAAGGAAATGCCGACCAGGATCCAGACCGTAGGCCGCGACAAGGCTGGGCAGATCCGTGGCCTCGACAGCGACCCGCCTGCCAGAGTCGTATCCCATCCGGGGTACCAGGCCGGACCCAGAGCCAGGATGTGCTGTAACCGGTACTTGTCGGGGTAGCGCTGGCTATCGCGGATGAAGCAGGTGGAGGCCAGCATAGTGGAGTTTTCCCGCGGGTGTCGTGCTGCTGTCAAGCTTCGGCGGGGTGACGCAGCGGGGCCGGGCTGATCCTGTAGGTCAGCCCGGCCCTAGAGCTGGCGGATTGTTATGTCCAGATGCGGTCGAAGACATCGGCGACGAGGTCGTCGAACAGCCCCAGCTCCCACGCGACGTCCAGGGCCGTGTAGCGTGACCGGTAGTACATGGCCTTGGGGAACAGCGCCCGCACCTCGTCGCCCGTCACCCCGATGTCTTCGGGACGCGACGGGGCGCCCGCGCGGTGAAGCCGATCAGCCAGCTCGGCGGTCGGGACCAGCTGTGCGCGCAGCCGCGGCACCGCCTCGGCCCAGCCCGCGATCAGAGGGCGCAAGCGATCGGCCAACTCCGGCCCGGCCAGGTACTTCGCCCGGGTCTCTTTGACCGCGTGGTTGGCCAGGGCGCCGTCGAAACGAGCCCGAATGTCGGCCTCGATCTCCGGCCACGGGGACCGCTTCGCGGCGATCGCGTCGACGTCCAGCGCCGAGAGGTCACGTGCCAGCAGCGCCTCGTAGAAGGCGCACATCGCCAGCGACCCCACGGCGACCTTGGCCCCGTGCGACAACGGCACCTCGCGGTCCGCGCCGAGCCCCGCCAGCTCCCAGAGATGACTGAAGTAATGCTCTGCGCCTGAAGCCGGGCGGGTCCCGCCATAGGCCTGCATCGCCAGCCCCGACAAGCACAGGCCCTCGACGAGGCCCTGGAAGGCGTCCGGTTCGCCAGCTGCCAGGGCGTCGGGATCGGACAAGGCCGTGCCTACCCCCGACTGCACCAGCCGCCACACCGCGGCGTCGATGGGCTCGACGCCGGTGATATCGGCCAGGATCCAGTCGGCGCCGCCAGGGATCTTCGCGGCGAGATCGCCGTAGCCGGAGGCGGTGAGGTGCTTAGGCGCTGCCGCGACGACATCCAGGTCGATGACGATCACTGCGGGCGCTTTGCAGGCCCGGGTGACTTTCACGCCGTCCTTGCTCATGGGCGCACCCGCGCCGGTATAGCCATCCATGGAGGCGGCCGTCCCGACGCAGGCGTAGTCGCGACCCAACTCGAATGCGGCCAGCTTCACCAGGTCGTTGAGCGTGCCGGCGCCCACGGCGACGGGGAAGGCTGCACCGAGCTCGTCGCGAATCCGGTCGGCATTGTCCTGCGAGGCGTAGAGCACCGGGCGGCCAGGGAAGATCAGGGGCTCCGTCGTCTCGGCCCCGGCCGCAACCAGGGACTCGACGACGGCCTGGCCCGCGGCCTCCCAGGTGTTCTCGTCGGCGATGATCTTGTAGGGGCCCGGCCCGAGCCGGGAGGCAATCAGCCTCCCGGACTCGGCCAGCACTCCCCGCCCGACGGCGGCTGCCACCGTGTCGGTGGCCCGGCCGAGCGCTTCGCGCAGAATGTCGTCAGGCATTGCCGATCACCAGACGCGTCCCGACCTCCAGGGCAGGCCGGTCGTGCGACCCTTTGAGGTGCAGGGCGCCCGGCAGGCGAGGCTCGGCGGCGCCGTCGAAAACCAGCGTCACGTGACCCAGATTGCCCAGGTTTTTCTCGACGACATCACCGACGGCAGTGATGGTCCACTCCTGGTCGCCGATCAGCACCGGCTGCCCGACGGCCAAAGACCCCGTCAGCTCGCCGGCCTCAATCACGAAGCAGTACGAGCGCAGCTCCTCGGGGGCATTGCCTGCGAAGGTGATGGCCATCGACTCCTCCAAGAAGTCGCTGGCGGCTGGGCCGACCTCAATGATGGTGGTTGTGTAACCCATGGGGTGATCCTTTCAGATGGGGGTCAGGATTGTTGGTACAGGCCGATGCTGGCCAGCCAGGCGATGGCGACGCGCGGCACCCCGTTGAGGAACCGGGAATACAGCACCGCTGGTACGCCGACCTCAATGGTTTCGGGCTCTGCCTCGGCCAGGCCCATGCCGACGGGAATGAAGTCGCAGGCGTTTTGCGTGTTGATGGCGAACAGGGCGGGCAGCGCCAACTGCGGTGGGACCTCACCCTTGCCGATCTCGACGCCGATGAGTGTGCCGATGATCTGCGCGATCACGGCACCCGGTCCTAGCAGGGGTGACAGGAACGGCAGCGAGCAGATGAAACCCAGCGCCATGAGACCCCAACCAGTGCTGGCCAGCGGGGACAGCATCCGGGAGAACCCCTCGCCCAACCCGGAGGCTTGAATGATGCCGATCAGCATGGCGACGAAGGCCATGAACGGCAGGATCGTGTTGATCATCATCTGCACAGCGTTGCGGCCTGCCTGATAGAACACGGCGATGACCTTGCCGGCCCCGAGCCCGATGGACTCCAGCAGCGTTCTATGCTGCTTGGCCGCCATCTGCTCGGTGAGCTTCTTGGGGCGGCCGTCCTCGCGGCTCGGCGCCCCGTTAGCTGTCTTGGCTTCCGACCCGGCCTCGGCGTTCTGGGCGGCCGAAGCGGCGGCGACGGCAGCCCCGTCGGCAGGCTTGACCTGGTCGAGGCCCACCGCGGAGACGTAGATGCCCTCGTGGATGTGCTGGGCTAGGGGCCCGGTTTTGCCGGTGGGCATCACGTTGATCGTCGGGATGCCCTTCTTGGGGTAGAGGCCGCAGCGCAGCGACCCGCCGCAGTCGATGACCGCGCAGAAGTGCTCGTCGTCGGGCACCCGGGTGTTGAAGCCGTTGACGGCCTCTGCGCCCGTGAGTTCAGCGATCTTGTCGACCACCTCAGGTTTCTGCCCGCCGCCGACGATGTAGACGACCTTGTTGCGTTTCTCATCGGGGGTGATGGTCAAGGGGCCGCCGAAGCCGCCGGCACCCTTGGTGACTGTGATCGTGCGGTACTCAGCCATGAGTGCGCACCTCCTTCGACAGGGTCACGCCCTGCTGTTTGGCGACGAACTGGGTGGTGAAGTCTGTGATCCAGCCGCCGAAGAAGTTCATTACCGCGCCCAGCAACAGGTAGCGGATCGCGAGTTCGGCTGGGTTCAGCCCCAGATCGGTGATGCCGGCGGCGATGCCCGCCCAGACGAACAGCTCCGCCGGGTTGTTGTGCGGGAACAGGCCGTTGTTGGTGTGCACCATCTGGGCGACGGAGGCGAAATAGCCGGGCTTGTAGGCCTCGGGCAGGAACCGCCCCAGGGTGAAGGCGGCGGGGTTGGTCAGGAAGAACGCGCCGATCCACGGCAGGATCAGGTATCGGCTGATGACGTTACGGCCAGCCCGGGCAGCGAACTTGTTGATCCGTTCCTCACCAATCAGTGCGATGAGCGCGTTCATGGCGACCAGCAGCATGAGCACCAGCGGGACGATGTCGGACATCCAGGCGAGGAACGTTTCCGCGCCCTTCTGGAAGAGTCCGACGAACCACTCGGCTGCCCGGACCATCCACTTCACGATCTCGTTCATGAATTCGGTGATACTGGGCATGTCAACTCCTTTCGGGGTTATCAGGGCATGACGATGTCGTCAGGCCAGGGGAGGGTGAGCCAGGCGGGACCGCCTGGTGAACAGGAAGGAAAGAGAGGGGGTTAGGCGGCGGCCTTGCCGCGCCTCACAACGACTTTCTTACGGTGCGTCCCGGTGGTCACGGGGGAGGGCAGGGTGCGTTGCCGCGGCTTGACACCGGGCAGTTTGTCTAGCATCCGACCGAGCGCCGTCGTCGGCTCGGCGGGCGTTCCCCCGCCCGCCACCACGAGGTAGTTCTCGCGCAGGTTCTTAACCGCCTTCACCACGGGCCGACCCAACGGGGCGCTGGCCTCGGGCTCGATCATGCCGACGAACTGGCCGTTGTACTCGTCGAAGGACTTGAACCGGGCTACGACGGTGGTGCCGGCCAACCGGTGGCCTGCCACAACGCGGTCGTCCTCGTCGAGCACGAACATGACGATGGACCCTGCGGTGAAGCCGCCGCGGAACTTACCCATCGCTACCCGGCCCTGACGGCGCAGCGCCACGAACAACTGTGTAAAGGCCTGGGTTTGCTTGAAGGACAAGAAGGACTGGAGCGCCCAAGCAGCGCCCAAGGCGATGACGAAGATCCAGAACATCGACGTTCAGCTTTCTGTGAGCGGGTTGGAGGCCAGGAAATAGAAGAACTGCTCGAAGGTGGTCAGGTGGGAAAGACGATTAAGAAGGTCGCGGCGGGTGCCGAGCCGCAGCACCGCCTCATAGACGGGGACGAGGATGCTCTCGCTGCGGCGCGGGTCCTTCGGCACCCCGAGCAGCACTATGAGACGCACCCCGTCCTCGTCGGGCTGGCGTGGAATCACCCCGACGGCCAACAGCACGTTGGTGCCGCTGGTGAGGGTGGTGTGCGGGAAACCAACCCATGGATCGAGCGCCGTGGGGGCTAGCCGTTCGCGCTCCCGGATGCGCTCCCCGAAGCCCGGCTCGGCCAGCCCGCGCGCCTCCAGGTGTCCGGTCATGTAATCGACCGCGTCGGCGTAGTCGGTGCCCTCCGGCAGAGCGAAGAAATGATGCTCGTCGAGGGCGCTCGCCAGGATGCCGCCGTCGTTGCTGGCCTGCCCGGGGACTCGCAGATGCAGCCGATCCAGTTCCCGCGCCAGGGCTCGCCGGTCCAGGATGCGCCTGACGCGTATCAGCGGTGCCGACGACTCCGGAGTTTCGTCGCCAGTGACGACCACGAGGTCGAAGTCACGAAGCGTCGCCGGGGTGGCCACGCTGGGCGGCAGCAATTGGTATTGCGTTCCCGTTGGGAGCAGACGCCGCAACTGAAGTCGCATCAGCTCGGCCGTCACCCGGCCGGTGCCGACGATGATCGCCACCCTCAGCGGCGAGTCGGGCTTGCGGTCAACGGCCTCCAGGAATATCTGGAAATAGGCCGCCAGGAAGCTCAACTCCGCCTGGTCGACGGGTAACCCCACCTGCTCTTCGATGACCCGGGAGGCCACCTTCGCCATCTTGTGGGCGACGGGGAACTCCTGACCGATGCTGGCCACCCCCGAGTCATCCACCCAGATGCGGTAGCGCATCCGGTTGATCATGTAGGCCAGGTGACGGGTGAACTCGGTGAGGTGGGAGGTGCCCGCCAGATCAATCTCCATCTCGGCACGGATGGCCCTAAGCACTTCACGGACCAGGTCAGCCATGGCGTGGCCGTCATCGCCCGACCCGGTGACGACCTCCTGGTCATTCGGAGCGCGCATCCCCGCCACGGGCAGAGCCAGGAAGGTGATCTCGTCGCCCTCCAGCATGACCCCGATCCCGGCCAGCCGCTCCGCGAGACGCTGAGCGAGAGCATGACTCGGGGTGCTCCGCAACTCGCGGTAGCGCTGGGGGAGGGGGCCCAGGACGCGGCCCTGGAGGACGCGATCAATGGCGACAGTGGCCCACCTGACCAACTCCGGCAGATGAGCCGGGTCGCGTCCCTCCGCGGTGACGAGTTCGGAGACAGCCTCTTCGATGCCGACCTGGTGCTGATAGTGGCCGTAGGCCATGGGGTAGTGGTGGCGCAGGATCAGCAGCCGCTGCTGCAACTCCGGGCCGACCAGCCGCAGACCGACATGGGTTCGCCCCTCAATGGTGAGTTCCCACTCGCCGACGGCCTCCCGGACGCGGGCAAGGTCCGCGACCACCGTCGTGCGCCCCACCGACATCTCCTGCGCCAGCTCCTCAATCCGGACGGGCCCGAGAGCCCGAAACAGCCGCGCCAGGATGAACGACTCGCGCGTGGCGGGATCGTTGAAGGAAACCCCGGACTCTAAGCCGGAGCGCACGGCCTGGTAGCGGGGCGGGTCGGCCACCAACAGCCGGTAACGGCCCTCCACCAGGGTGATGGCAGCGGACGCACCCAGCAGTTCCTGGAGCGCCGCAACTTCCCCAGTGATGGTGCGGCGGCTGACCCCGAGCAGGGCGGCGAACTCATCCGCCGACGCGGTGCGCGTCGACTCCAACGCGCTGAGAATCTGCGCTGCCCTACTCACCTCAGCTCCTTTGCTCGTGGGGTATTGGATGGGATGGTGTCAGCTCTGGCCGGAGCCGTCGCGGCCGAAGAAGGTGTCCCAGGGGACGTTCACGGGCTGGTCCAGGCCGACCACTTCGTAGAGGTGGCGCAGCAGCGGGAACCGGTCGGCGGGAACGATGCCGCGCTCAGTCAGCCGCACCATGGCTTTGCCGATGACGGCGATAGCGGCTGCGCCCTCCAGGGTGACGCCCGGCATCTGTGCGCGAGCCTCGCTGAAGGTCAGGCCCGACCCGACGAGCCGCCCACACTTGACGTTGCGGCCGCCCATGGAGGTGACGAAGCAGTCGCCGATACCAGGCAGGCCGATGGGGGTGGTGGGCTGGCCGCCCAGCAACTCCATGAACTGGATCATCTCGATGGAGGCCTGCCCGAACAGAGCGGCGCCGTAGTTGTAGTTCACGTAGCGATCCCCGGCGGCCTCGCCCATCGCATCGAGCAGGCCATCCATGAAGCCGGCGCCGAAGGCGTAACAGTTTTTGGTGGCGGCGCAGACCTCGACGCCCACGAAGTCCGTGTTGGTCCACACGTGGTAGTAGTCCGTGGCGAACAGTTCGCGCCAGCCTTCGAGGACCGCGGCGTCGTCGCCCGTGAACACGACGCTGGTGTGGCGGTGCACGGCCACCTCGCCCGCGATGGACGGGCCGGCGATGGCAGAGAAGCTGACCTGGGAGCGCAAGTCCTCGGGCAGCTGGGCAGCCAGGACCCGCGGCAAGATGGTGAGATTGCCGTCCTCGTCAGCGGACATGCCCTTGGCCAGGGCAATCACGTGGCTTCCGGGCTGCAGCAGGCCGGCCAGCTGCTCGCCAGCCCATTCGACGCCGAACGAGTTGACGCCGCTCATCACGAGGTCGACTCCCGCGAAGGCCTGGGCCGCATCCTCCAGCTGGTAGGCGGTAACGCCGTCGGGGACCTTGAGTCCTAGGTTGGGGTGAACGCCGGTGGCCTGGATGGAGTCGATGATGTCGCGGTCCAGGTGCGTGCCCACGAGCCGGACCTTGTGGCCGTTATCCGTGAGCGGGGTAGCCAGGGCGGTGGCCATGATGCCTGAGCCTAGGACGGTGATGGTTGCCATGGTTCCTTCTTCCTCGCGCTGCCTTGCGCGGTTCGTCGAGGTTAACCTGACGTTAGTCCGCGGGATTCAGGAAAGCCACGAGGAATAAGCCGTGGTTCTGCACCCGCCCGGCGACGCCCCGGCCTAATCGGGTTGACGCTCGTGGTGGAGCCTCAGCCCGGCCGGGGCAGCGCGTGTCTCACGGCTCAGCGTGGTTGTTCTCCTGGTCCTCCGCGTCCTCCGGATCCTCGTACTTGGCGGCGTTCGTCAGGCCCGCTGTGACGTCGGGCACCTCGTTTTGGAGGCCACGCTCGGTACGCACATAGCCCGTGGACTTGGGGCGCTCCGGGAGTTGCAGCTTTGGCCGTTCCACGTGTTCGTAGGGGATGGTTGACAGCAGATGCGCGATCATGTTGATCCGAGCCCGTTTTTTGTCCTCGGCTTCGACGACGTTCCAGCGATTGCCGGGGACGTCGGTGTGGACGAACATCTCGTCCTTCGCGCGGCTGTACTCCTCCCAGCGGGTGATGGAGTCCAGGTCGGTGGGGGAGAGCTTCCAGCGGCGCATTGGATCAGTCAGGCGGGACCGGAAGCGCTTCTCTTGTTCCTTGTTGGAGACGGAGAACCAGTACTTGCGCAGCAGAATGCCGTCTTCGATGAGCATCTGCTCAAACTGCGGGCACTGGCGCAGGAACCGGATGTACTCCTCGGGGGTGCAATAGCCCATCACCCGCTCCACGCCAGCGCGGTTGTACCAGGAACGGTCGAATAGGACGATCTCCCCGGCGGCGGGCAGATGCTCGATATAACGCTGGAAATACCACTGGCTGCGCTGCCGTTCCGTCGGGATAGGCAGCGCGACGATCCGCGCCACCCGTGGGTTCAGGTATTCGGTGATGCGCTTGATGGCGCCGCCCTTGCCGGCGGCGTCCCGGCCCTCGAAGAGCACGACGATACGGGCCCCGGTGGCCCGCACCCACTCCTGCATCTCGACAAGCTCGGTCTGGAGTCGGTTCAGTTCGGCTTCGTACAGGTCACGGTCAAGTTTCGGGAGTTTCGCCATGACCCATTGTCACACCAGGGGAGTGGCGTTGCGGGCGCGGGGTAGGTGCGGTGGTTGTCGCAGTATGGGGGAGCCGGGTTAACTGGCGCTCGGAGAACGAGTAGGTTCCTGCTATGAGGAAACTTCAAAGGGCGTTGGCTATCGCCCTGATTGTGCCGCTGGTATTGGTGCTTAGCTCCTGCATGAGGCTGCGGACTGAGTTCACCATCCACAACCTAGAGAAGGTCGACATCTCGATGGATGTCGGCGCCAAGAAGGATCAGTTGGACCAACTTGGTGGTAGCTACTCCCCCGATTCCCTGTGCAGCGAAGCGTCATCATCCGCTGATCTCGGGAAGGGCAACGACCTGAAGTTGGAGCCGTACGACGATGGCACCTACATCGGCTGCAAAATCAGCGGGTCTGGCCCCATCGAGGAGAACAACGCGCTCATCTCCTTCGATGAGTCCAAGAAGGAGTGGACCTTCACCATGGCCAACTCCAACGTGGGCGAGGCCGGCAGTCTAGGGGCCAACATGGTTGAGGACTTTGAAGTCAAAGTCACTTTCCCAGGCGAGGTCCTGACCGCCTCCGGCAGCGGGCAAATTTCGGGCAACACGGTGACCTGGACGGACGCGAAGGACATGTTTTCCGCCGATGGGCTGAAGGCCACCGCCAGCAACACGCCCGCGTTCCCGTGGCTGTGGATACTGATTGGCGTTGCGGTCGTCGCCGTTGCTGCCGTTGTCGTGGTGCTGGTGCTCAAGCGCAAGAAGCAGCCCGCCGGGCCGCCGCAACCAGGTCCCCAGGGCGGCTATTACCAGGGTCAGCCGGGTTCGCAGGGCGGCTATTACCA
>JAUNKK010000069.1 GCA_030532825.1 Propionibacteriaceae bacterium | reverse complement strand
TTCATCACCTCAGGAACTTCTTGCGAGCCCGCATGGCGTGGACGATGACCACGGCGGTCGGGCTCTGGATGTAGCCGACCTCAAGTAGCAGCGCCGCCTGATTGGCGCCGATAATCATCGTAAAACCCTCGCCGAGGTCCCATGCGCGGATCAAGTTGCGGTAAGCGTGGCAGATCTCTTCTTCGGTGAGTCCGTGCTTCAAGGCGGACTGCGCGATGATCGGTTCCTCCACCCGTACAAGTTATCTTGCTGAGCTCACTTAGTCTAGCCACGAAGTGTTGCTTCCAGCCGTGCGCGCCGCCTGCCAGATGGGAGCTGCGCGAAACCAGCACCCGACGAGCGCCAGTTCGCCTTGGCCCTCGCCTCCAGCGTTTCCTTGGCTTGATCGTCGATTCCCCTGACCAGAATCGTCGCCATCCCCGCTTCTTCATCGATAACATCTATGCCATCAGCGGTGTGTACACGTAAGCATCCCGTCGTCGAGGAAGTGCTATCTCCTACTTCGAGTCTTCGGATAGCGTTGAGCGGCCGTGGCGCTCCAGGGCGCGCAGGGTCGCGGCCACCCCGGCCCCCAGCGGTCTGGTGAAGAACTCCGCGATCGCGGCCGGGTCACGCGAGAGCGAACGGTCGCCCAGGACGGCGAGCGCGCCACCGAGCGCGAAGCGCAGATCACGCGCCTGGCCCTCATTGAGGTCGCTGTCAGTGAGTCCGAGGTAGTCGAGCCAGAAACCTCGCAGCAGCTCGGAGAGCATCTCGACGAGACGAGCAGAGCCACTCTGCGCGAACAGCGCGATGCGCGAGAACTTCTCACGCTCCGCCTCACCGAACGGGAACTCGTCGGCCCCGCCCAGGAGGATCTGCTGGGCGAACCTCGGGTCGATGGCCTGTTCCAGGGCAGCGCTGGCTATGTCCGCCATGCCGTCGAAGTGGTAATAGAGCGTGTTCGGGCTGACCCGCGCCCGCCGCGCGAGCGCGGTGATCTTCAGCTCGTCGTAGGGCAGCTCGCCCAGCATTGTCCAAAAGGCCCCGACGATGCGTTCCACCGCGCTGGGACCACTGGCGTCACGTCTCGGCCTGGCCACCTCATACCTCCTGAAAGGGAAAAGACCCGTTGAGTCCTTCAGTCCCTCGGGACCGCTGCCATGGATTCGAGCGTTCGTCAGCCCGCGAAGGGCTTGTGTGCGGACTGGGCCTGCGGATTCTACGGTGTATCAGCTTCGTGCAATGCCGAGCCCTCCACTGCTGAATTCCCCCGCAGCGCGGCGGCGATCTTTCGCAACAGGTTTCGCGCCTGCCTGTGTTCCTCGGCGGTGAGGGCATCGGCGAGGCGTTCCTCGACCGCTCGCGCGTGCTTGTCGGCGCGCAGCAAGAGCGCTTCGCCCGCGGAAGTGAGCACGGTGACAAGCACCTTGCGATGCTCCTTCGACGGGGAACGCTCGATGAGCCGCTTGTGCTCCAACTTCGACAGGATCGTCATCATCGTCTGTGGCGTCACCGCCGCGGTCCGCGCCAACTGCGCCGATGACTGCCCCGGCGCGTAGTACAGGGCCATCATCGCCGCGTACTGCGCCGCGGTCAGATCGAAGGGGCGCAGTGCCTCCGACTTCGCCGCAATCAAGGCCTGCTCCGCCTGCTTCACATAGTTCCCCAGACGGGCCTCCACATCCTCGACAAACGCCGCCTCGCCGCGACGCGGCGGGCACGGACGCGGCACAGTCGGTCGAGTATCAGTCACCTGATGATCGTAACGCGCCCTCATTTCGTCACGTGTTGTGCCGCTGCTTGCGCTCTCGGTTGTACGCGGTGGACTGACCCAAAGACATCACCGTGAGGCCACGGCGTCATACGCACTGCTGTGGGTGGATCTTGCTGAGCCGACTAGGTAACCGGGTGGTCTTCCCACATAAGAAAAGCACCCCCTGGCCTACCGCAATGGCGTCGATATCGGCCCTGGGGACGAGGCCGCGACGCTGATGTGCGAGCCCCTGGCCACCCGGTTGGCTAGGGGGCATGATCACTTTCCACAACGTGGGCCGCACCCGGGGCGGCCGAACCATCCTCGACGGCGTGACGTTTCAGGCTAAGCCGGGGCAGGTCACCGGATTCGTTGGGCCCAACGGGGCCGGCAAGTCGTCGAGCCTGCGCATCCTGCTCGGCCTCGACCGGCGACACACCGGCATCGCCCTCATCAACGAACACCCTTACACCACGCTGCGGCGCCCGCTCACTGAGGTGGGCGCTAGCCTGGGTGGGTCGGGTGCGCACCCAGCCCGCCGCGCCGTCGACCATCTGCGCTGGGTAGCGGCCAGCAACTCGCTCCCCCGCCGCCGGGTGCGGGAGGTGCTTGACGAGGTGGGTCTGGCCGAGGCCGCCCGTCGACCCGTGCGCACCTACTCACTGGGCATGGCGCAGCGGCTGGGGATCGCGGCCGCGCTGCTCGGGGAGCCGTCGGTGCTGGTGCTTGACGAGCCCATCAACGGGCTCGACCCGGAGGGCATCCGCTGGATTCGTGGGCTGCTGCGCAGGCATGCCGACGCGGGTGGCACGGTGCTGTTGTCGAGCCATGTGATGACAGAGCTGGCGCAGCTGGCCGACGATGTGGTGGTGATCGCGGGCGGCGTCATCCGCGCCACCGGCACGATGGCCGAGGTCACGGGCGGCCACGCCAACCTGGAGGACGCCTACTTCGCGCTCACCGCGGCGGGCGCCCGATGAGCGCGGTGCGGGCGGAGCTGCGCAAGGCGGCCGGGTCGGCCCCGATCCGGTGGGCGCTGCTGCTGGGGATGCTGCTGCCACCGCTGCTGGCCTGGTTCAACGGTTCCGGAATCCGCGCCGAGATGGACGCCGGGATTATCGAACGAGACCTGGAGGTGATTGGCTCCGGGGAGTTGCTGCTGGCCGGTGCGGCCGCCGCGGTCATCGGGGTGGTGCTGATCGGGGCGGAGTATGTGGCGATGCCTAACGAGCTGGGCGGCGGGCGGCAGGCGACGACGACGGCCCTGGCCACCCCGTCGCGGCTACGGGCGTTGGGCGCGAAGCTCGCCGTGGCGGTGGGATTGTTGGGCCTCCTCGGTGGGGTGTCGGCGTTTGGCTCGCTGTTGGTGGCGCAGCGGGCGCTGGGCAGTCACGCTCTCCCGCTCGACGCCGAGCGCTCGGGCCAAGGTACGGCCGGGATGGGTTACGTCGTGCTCTATGGGCTGCTCGCGTTCGCGGTGACCGCGCTGGTCCGGCGGGGGTTGGTGCCGCTGATCTACCTGGTGGCGAACCAGACCGTGATCTCTGTCGGGTATTTGCTGACGCTGCGTTGGCGCTGGGCGTGGTACTTACCCGACACCTCCGCGATGGCGATCATGCGCACCCCCGCTGATCCCGGCCAGCCGCCGGCCGCCATCGGGTTGACGGTGGGAATCGCCTGGGTGGTGGGGCTGCTGGTTCTGGCCGCAGTGCTGAACGAGCGGCGCGAGGCATGAGGGCCGCGCTGAACGCAGAGGCCCGCAAGATTGGCACGCTTCCCCCGCTGTGGTGGGCAGCTATGGGTGCCGTCGGAGCCACGATTGTGGTGGCACGGCTCCTGCGCAACGCCTACCCGGATGCGGCGGCAGTGATGCTGGCCGATCTGGCCCGCGGCCTCGTCCAGGCCGGGCCCCTGGCTGTCGGGGCCGTGCTGGGCGCAGCCGAGCGGCGACAACTCGCGGCCGCCTGGATCGCCGTGCCGCGCCGGGCCATGTGGCTGGCCGCCCGCTGGCTCGGCGCCCTCCTCACCCTAGCGGCGGTGGCGGCACTGGTCACCCTCGCCAGCCGAGCCCCACTCGGGGCAGACGGTCAGTGGTGGGGCACCTGGGCCTGGCTGTGGGGCGTCGCCCTGGCGGGTTTCCTGCTGGCCGACCTGACCGACTCCGCCATCGCAGCCGCCGGTGTCACCCTGAGCGTGCTGTGGGTAGCTCCCATCGCGCTGCAATCCTTCGACGGGGCGACCAGGTGGCTGCCCGACGCCACCCCACTGGCCGGCTGGGCTGGCGTCCACCCGACGGTCGCCGCCGCTTGGCTGGGGGTCGCGTCAGCCGTCACCCTCTGGACCACTTTGCGCGCCTGTTACGCCACCAACCCGCCTCGGAGTCGAGGTCGAACTCAATCGAGGTCATACCGGGCACGGACGCGAGCCACCAACTCATCCGAACTGTTGTGACCAGCGATGTACTCCCGAGCGTCCTGCCAGCCAGCGGAACTCACCGACAGGCCCTCCAAGTCACTGTTGTATATCGCCTCGACGACGCGCCGATCACGCTCGGCAATAGTGGTGTCGGTTGAAGTGATCATGATCGCGCTCCTCTCACTCTGGCCATCCTGAGTGTTACTCCACATCCCGAAGCTCGCTGGGCTTCGATGCCATCACACCGCCCTGGCGTGTCCCCCCGGGATCGGTCGGGATTGTCGGCACCGTACGGAGCATGAGTGCTGAAGTGCTGCTCTACGGACTCAACAAACGCCAAGTCCGCCACATCCTAGCCCACCTCAACGCACCCGAGCCGCTACGGGCCAAGGCCCCTAGGCCTGTCCTACGACACCATCGACGACTACCTCGAAGGCCGAGAAGTACCCGTCGACGCAGCCGAAACCATCGAACACCGCTACCTCGCAACCCGCCACAAACGCACCACCCCAACCACCATCCACGACAACTGGTGGCGAGCCCAGAGAACGTGACCGCGCTTTTCATAAATCTTGTCCAACCCGGCGGCGTGAACGCGCGGCGACGGGCACGACACCGGACAGGAGCCAGTTCCCCTTCGGGGATATCCCCACCGGCACGACGGCGGCTAGGGCCAGCCCAGTCGTCAGCACACCGAACACGAAAGGAACCCTGCACGGCTCCGGAGCCTTGGGTTGATGCGGCCAAACCGAGTCAGCCCCAGTGCTTAACTCAGTCATGCACCCCCCGGAGCGGAACGCTTCTGGATACTTCTGGGGCATGAACCCACCTTCTCAACGACAGGTCGAAACGAACCCAGGACCGTTCAAGGACGACCCGCAGCGCGCCTACTAATGCAGCAAGTAAGTTCAGCCTAGACTACCTATCTGGAGGGCCGCCTCACTGAGAAGCCTAAAATCGCGAGAGCGGTTATGCCCACAGCCTGTCGACCCGCAACAATAGACAGTACAATGCGGCGAGGGGAGGGGACGATAGTGGCAGATGCCGCCCTCCGCAGCGACATTGAGCTGCTGCAACACTTCCACCGTACGCTCGATGCACACTTCATTGCTCTCCACGCCTCTCGGGCTGCCCATAACCCCCAGGCACCAATCTTCGCACTAGAGCACGACTTACAAGCAGAAACCCTAGCCTCACTCAACGACGCAGTGTGCACTGCCACGTCTAGCCATTCCCTGGCACATTACCGTGATGTGTGGCTTCCCTTCGTGGTCTATGCAACCGAGATAGGATACGACTACGGGGGCGACGAGTACTGGGCTACTTTCTCGTCGCTGACTTCTAGTTGGACTAACCAGGAGAGAAAACCATCCGCGAGTGGTTCGTGCGGTTTTCAGATTGTTACGGCGGCGCTCGCCCAGCCAGCGCATGGGCAAACCACTTCACGATCATTTCGTGGCCGATCACGCATGCAGTAGTGCCACTCTATCTGCAGCGCAACCTTGCTCAGTTGCTATTCGAGTTCCGTGGCGCCCTTACCTCTGAACTCCTTGACGATCCCCAAACCCTCGGAATCTGCCTCGCTCGGCGGGCAACGAACTATACCGAGCACTTCCGCATCTTCTGCGAGAACACCACACTGGTCGGACAGGTAGCCGCCGCGCTGCTCTCCGGCGAGAACGAGCCGATGCCGTACCTGACCACGCCCGCCCTTGCGCGCATTGTCGAGGGTCTTTCTGAGGAACGGCAGGCCCGTAACTGGCTGAAGTCGGCCCGGGATCAGCCAGCCGCGCGCGGCTTCCGGACGGGCGGATCGGTACGGGCTGTCGAAACGACCACGAAGCATCTGCCGCGGGCCACCGATCCCCGCCTCTTCTTGCGCCGTAATCACGTATGGGATGCCTACGCCGAGTTGCCCAATCTGACCGTGCTCAGTGCCTGGATGCCCAAGTTCTACGGCCAACTGCGGGTGTCACGTGCCAAGGTGAACGGCGGTGCGCGCCCCGTCCCGCCAAGCGGTCTGCTCTACCCGGGCCAGGAGGTGCGCTTCGAGTGCTGGCCCCGGGCTGATAAGCCATTCTCGCAGCTTGAACAAGGAGATGACGAGAGCAACCGCCTTCTGCCGGACCAGTGTGTTATCACTACGGGACCGTGGTGGTTGTTTCGTCGCCAGGACGCAGGGCTCGCTATTGAAGTCAAGGGTAAGTTCGTCCGACCCGGCCACCAGTACATGCTCGTCGGAGTCGACAGCCTCGGTCCCACAGCGGTGTCGTGGTGCACCGAGGTCACGATCAGCACGCAGGGTGTCAAGGCGTATGAGATCCTGGTTCCGCCACACCTCAGTGAGAGCGAGGAGGCGGCCCTCGTCGCGGCCGGACTGGACGTCGTCTCTCACGTGGCGATTCGGCCGGTGGGCATCGTTGCCAGCGCCTGGGACAGCGAGGGGGAAGTCGAGTGGCTGGCGGGTGAGCCTGCAATGCTCGGCATCCGCTCCGAGTCGGTTCCCAGGCGTGTCCAGGTGATGGTCAATGGAGCTATCTATTTCTTGGGCTGGACACCTAGCGAGCCGGAACTGCTATTCACACTTGAGGGGCTCTCGGTCGGCACTGGCGACTCACCTACGGGCACTGGGGCACTAAAACGGTCCAGTCCAGATGGGAGGACCAGGACGGATACTCGCCAATTTCAACCATCTCGACCTCAATATCCAAGGGACTGTCCATCCCCAAGACGTGCAAGAACTGGGTCACTTCTTCGGATGACTGATCGGTGATCAGCCGCACCTGAGGTCTCCTTAGCGTGAGATACGCGGCACAGGAGGAAGCATGCCTCGCGCAAGCGGGGATGATCCACCAGTATGATCAGGACACCAAGCGCAAGCCTTGACATCGATACTCACAGGATGCTCTATGACACCCATCAGCACCAATGACGATGGCGGCAGCCGTCTCCTACACGCCCTGGTTCCGTTGCGCTCACGCGACCCCCATGAGGAGCACCGGGTTGCCACCACTTTGGAGCTGCTCTACGACCTGACCCTTGTCATCGCCTTCAGCGTTGGTGGAGCCGAACTGGCCCACGCCTTGGCCTCGGGACACGTGACGGCCGGGCTGGCGGGATTCGGCTTCGTGCAGTTCTCCACCATCTGGGCATGGGTCAGCTATTCGAGCTTTGCCTCCTCTTTCGACACCGACGATTGGGGCGTGCGCTTGGCCGTAGCCACCCAGATGGTCGGCGTCCTAGTGATGAGCACTGGTATACCCGCCCTCTTCGAGGGTTTCAGTCGCGGCTGGCAGTTGCACAGCGCCACGATGGTCGGTGGGTACGTGGTGATGCGCGTGGCCTTGGTGGTCCTGTGGCTGCGTGCTGCCCGGGCCAACCCCGAGCGCTCGAGCGTTTGCGTGAGCCACGCCCTGTGGATTTGCGCAGCCCAAGTGCTGTGGGTTGCCACCCCCTTTCTCCACCTCAACCCCCTGACGCTCTTCTTGGTCTCCGTGCCCCTGTTTGGCATGGAGTTGGCTGGTCCTCCCTTACTCCAGCGCCGCTTCGGACACATGTCCTGGCATCCCCATCACTTGGCCGAGCGTTTCGGGTTGCTGACGATCATCACCTTGGGTGAGGTCCTGGTGGGAACTGCCAGTTCGGTGACCGCCCTGCACTCCGAGCACGGCTGGTCACTCTCAACCGTGATGGTTCTGGCCTCGGGGGTCTCCATCGCTCTGGGACTGTGGTGGGTTTACTTCGAGGTACCCTTCGGTGATTACCTCCACCAGCACCCCGGCAAAGCAACATTGGTCACATATTCCCATTTCATCCTGTTCGCATCCTTGGCCGCCATCGGCGCGGGTCTACACGTGGCGGCCCTGCGCGAAGAGGGGGAGTCGGTGATCTCCTCCACCGGAGCTGTCCTGAGCGTCGCCTTGCCGGTGGCGGTCTTCATCGTGGTGCTCTACGCGCTGGTCACCGCCATCACATCCCGCCCGCTGGGCAGGTACCAGCGGGTCATGTTGGTGCTTACGCTGGCTGCCTTGGCGACCTCAATATTCATCTCGGTACTCGGAGCCCCCTTCGCGGTCTGCCTACTGATCATCGTCGTGGCACCCTGGATCAACGTGGCTGGGGTGGAGACCATCGGCCACCGCCATCTGAGCCCCACCCCGGAAGATTGAGGAACCCCACCCGGAAGAAAAACACCGCACACCTGGAATCACTCGATTCCCCCACCCACGGCTGGGTTGACCCTTTGGGTCTGGGGTTGGGCCGATTGTGAAGACGCCGTGCTGTTTCAGCCAAGACGGCCGGTGACTGGCCGATTGCGGCGAAAATTTCCTGGCCGATCTCGTCAGAGCCGATCCGGGCATAGTCGGCGCACGGCACGGCATCCCCGAATTCGTCTGCGATCGCCGTGAGGCAGCACGGGATCGGTTTGCCCAATGCCGCGAACGCCATGGCGAAGGCGGAGTGTGTGTGCACCACCAATACCACATCCGATCGCCCCTGGTAGATGGCCAAGTGCGAGGCCGTGTCCGACGAAGGCCCCCGCTCCCCGTCAACGACCTTCCCTGACAGATCAACGATGCCCATGTCCTCGGGCCGCATCTCCGGGTAGAGCATCCTGGATGGTTTGATGACGATCCTGCCGCGGTCCTCGGTGATGGCAGACAGGTTGCCGCCCGTCCAGGCCACCAAACCGTGCTCGGGGAGGGCAAGGTTGCCGCGCCAAACCTGCTCACGTAGTTCCTCCAGCATCATGTTTGACTCCTATCGTCAGCGACCCGCAATCCTGCGGCCGCCAGTTGCGTTTCGATAAACTCGCGTGCCTCACGGCACTTGGAGATTGAGTCAGGCGCGTCGTCGTGCCACATCTCCAGCATCACCCACCCCGACCAGCCCTGGCGGGCCAATTCCGCGAACGCGGCGTCGAAGTCGGCGATGCCGGTGCCGAAAGGCACCCGTCTGGGCTGCACCGGCAGCACATCCTTGACGTGCAGGGCAACCATGTGCCCCTCCCCCGCGCGCAATTCCGGGCCTGCCTGGCCCCCGTGACCAGCGATGTTGCCAACGTCCGGGTAGCACTGCGCCCAGGGCGAGTCGGCCAGCTCAACCAGTTCCATCATGTCGGGGACCGAGGCGATGTCGTGGCCGTCGACGTTCTCGATACCCAGCACCACCCCTTCCCGCGCGCGTAGAGCAGCGCGGCCAGCAGGGTGTCGATCTAGCGCTGCCTGGCAGCCGGGTCGTCGGGTTCGTACTAGGCGTAGTACCCGGCGACCTGCACCACCCCGACGCCGAGGTCGGTCGCTAGCCGGATGCCCTTGCGATACACCTCGGCCGCCCGGGCACGCATCGCAGGATCAGCCGAGCTCGGCATGATCGAACGGTGCAGACTCAGGCAGAGCCCACCGATCTGGACGCCCGCATCCGCTGCCGCATCCCTGACCTTCCGGCGGGTGCCCCGATCCCAGTCCAGCCGGGCCGCCCGCTGGGCCGATTCGTCGATCGATAGGTCGACGAAGGTGAAGTCCACCTCTGGGACCTGAGCGAAGAAGGCTGGCCAGGTGTCGACATCGATCAGTGCCTTCCCGTAGATGCCGAGCCGGATACCGTTCATGGCCACACCTCGCCGATAGCCGTCTGTAGCTCCCGCGCCGCGGCGAGAGGGTCGGCGGCACCCATGATGCTGCGGCCCGCGATGACCACCCCGACCGGCACCCCGAGAAGGTGCCCAACTCGTCGGCCTGGATGCCCCCGGTGATGGTCACCGTGACCCCTAGGTCGGCCAACTCGTCGATGCGGGCTAGATCGTTAAGTCCCCAGGTGAGGTCACCAGCAGCCTCCCGGCCGTGCGAGCGTTTGACGATGACATGGCCCACCCCCAGGTCGTGCCACGTCTTGGCCCGGGCAAGGTCGTAGCCGTCGCCCAGCTCGATTTGCACCTCACCATCGAATTCGGCGGCCACCTTCACGACCTGCTCGATCGTGGCCAGCGAGGCCCCGGCCACACACGAGACCCAGTTCGAGCCTGCCTCGAAACAGTACCGAGGAATCAGCGATCCGGCCTCGACGGACGTCGGCGAGGATGGTCTTGGCCGGGTACAGAGCCCGGACGGCCCGCAGTCCCTCCGAGATGATCAAGATCGTGCCGCACTCGATGATGTCGACGGCGGGCTCGGCGCGATTGAGTGCGCCCAGCGCCGCGACCAGATCAGGCTGCTCTACAGCCTGGGACGCCTCTCAGGCCTCCTCCACGCTGGAGTTGGCGGCCCGCTCAGATATCGCCCTGACTGGGGTGGGGGCGGTCAGCCCGCGGGGTCATCCCGGGGCCATCTTGAGCCCTTGGGTGACGCCGGAGATAGCCGCCGATGTGCATCGCCGCGGCGCGGTGGCGCACCTGAGCGGGCACTACTTCAATGCGGCGGGGGAGCACGTCAAGGATCAGATGTGCGACCGGCCGATTGCCATGGCACCGGAGCGGCTGGCAGATATCGATTTGGCCATCGGTATCGGGTGGGGTGTCCACAAGGTTCCCGCCCTCCACGCGGCGCTACAGACCGGGCTGCTCTCAGCCCTGGCAACGGACGAAGAGACCACCCGGCTGATCCTCATCTACGAGCCGTGAACGTCGACTGAAGCCGCTGCCCTACGAACGCTGCTTGCCCTTGGCTCGCTGCTGCTTCTCACGGAATCCGACGATGTCGCGGATCAGGTCGGTTGGCAGCGGCCGGTCCAGCCGGAGTTGGATCGCGCCCTTGGAGTGCTTCAGCCCTGCGGCATTGAGGCGGTCGACGAAATGGGCCACCCCGTCGACGCCAGGATATAGCCCGATGTGCCACTTGGCGGCGGCGAAGTGGATCAGCGGACCGTTGAGGGCGAAGGTGGGCATCCGCCAGGAGAGCTTCTCCTCCGCGTCGGGCACCAGCTCGCGGATGAGGGCGAGTAGCTCGTCCATCAGTTCACGATGCCGCCCGTCGTACCCGGCGACATATTCATCAATGACGCTCACTCAAGACCCCCTCAGGATGGATGACATCTTCTTGCCTCGCGCCACCTCGTCGACGAGCTTGTCCATCCAGCGGATCTGCTGCATCAGCGGGTCGGCGATCTCCTCGACGCGATGCCCGCAGATCACGCCAGTGATGAGGCGGGCGTTGGGGTGCATCTGAGGTGCGGCGGAGAAGAACTCCTCCAGCGTGACCTCATCGTCGAGGGCGCGCTGCAGGCCGACGGCATCGTAGCCCGTGAGCCAACAGATCACCTCGTCCACCTCCGCCCGACCACGGCCCTTCCGCTCCACCTTCTGCACATACAGCGGGTGAATGCTGGCCAGTGTCATCTGAAATACCCGAGACATAGGGCCAACTGTATGCCCAGCAGTCGAATCACGGCCCAGTATTTCTACGGCGCATGAGTGGAGTCCTGGAAAACGACGCCTAGCGCCAACTGCCAGTGAGTGTCATGCCCGCCTTGTTTACATCAGTTTCTGATGCAGAGTGCTTCTACTTGACCCAGTGGTTTCTAGGCTGGCTCACGCCCACGGAAGCTCGCAGGCCAGGGTGTAGCAGTGCTGTCCGTCGACGAGTCGATGGTCAGGGTTGCCTGATACCCACCAGTTCTCCGATGCCCGATCCCGGGACGATCACGACCGGCAGCCCGACCTCACCGTCATCCATGATGCCGCTGTGCTGCAACACGAAGGTGGTCCCAGATCATGGCGCAGGCTCTCTAGGAAGCTCTAAGGGGCCGGATACTCCTCATACTCCTCGACGACCGCAGCGAACGCTTCGGTGGGGTGTTCGAGAAGCCCGCGCTCCCGCGGGTTTTCGACGAAGTAGCGCACGGTTTCGGCAACGATCACCGGATCAGCATCGGTCAACACCAGCTGTACCTGCACCATCGTCCTGTTTACCAAACCGAGGCTGAGCACACCTTTCTCCCAGCGAAGCGCCTTGATGTCCTCCCACACGACACGATGCCGCCGGAACATGCCCAGCCACGTCACCTCCTGCGGCATGACGGCGAGGCCACTGTCCGTGGACAGGCGCGGAACTGTCATAACGAGCAGGGCAACGCCAAACAGAACCAACATGGCGAACGACAGATGGGCCTCGATGTCACGTCGGGTGAATACCGCCCATCCCTCCATCGCGACGTGCACCACATCGAGCACTACCAAGAGGAGAAACAGGCAACCCACGATCGCCAGAGGACCACTGAACCAGCGATTCGCTCTGAAGTGCAGCGAGCCCTCGAAGGTCACGCGCGCACGCCCGGGACGCATGGCGTACGTCGCGCCGATGAACAGCGCAGCAAATACGAGGACCATCGCATTGAGCATGATGTGCAAGTTGATTCGGTCCAGTAATCGCGACTCCTTGAGCGCCGACGACGTCCCGACGACGTAGAGCACCGCGAGCCCGAGCACGATGAGCCACGGCCACGGCCCGCGCCACTGTTTGAACCGGAGCGGAGCGAAGTGCGGATCACGCACGCGGTACCGCACCGAACCGCGCTTGCCCATGAGACCTCCTTCGTCGAATCTATTCTGACGCAGCCTTCACCGGCGAGTAATATCGAGCGCCCTTGGATCAGACGTGACCGTTAACATCTGGGTCTGCGCCTGGACTCGATACCCGCCCCAGGTTCACCAGGCCGCCACCTATAGCTTCACCTCCTACGTGGGCGCGGGCCTGTTGTTCGCCGCGTTAAGCTGACCGTTCATTCGACCATCTAACTGATACACCGCGCTCCTCAGGCAGCGCGAACAGAAGGGGCGTCTGATGGGCTCACCCAGGCCGGTGTTGGAGGGGTGCATCGTCGAGGACGGCCTACCGTCGCAGGCGCTCGACGACCCGCGTGCTCCACGAGACACCCGGACGCCCGACCCGATCGGTATCGTGACGGGTATGCGTTTTGTACCCGAAGCGGAACAGATCGCCTGGTTCGCCACCATGTACGGCGTGGGTGATGTCGAGGCGTCGACCGCGCTACCCCAGGCGTTGGGGTTGGGCGGGGTGCGGATCACCGACATTATTCAGCGCAGCCTGGACGATCTCGTCGACGACCCTGAAGGCAAGCTGTCCGAAACGGATCACAAGATCGCGCGCTACACCGAGGCGGGGCTGTTCGCGATCCTCGACCTTTCCTACATTCGCAACGCCCTGGTGGAGGCCGGCATCAACCCGTACCGGTCGACGCCGGAGACAGACTGGATCATCCGTGACGCCGTGACGGCGGTGGTAACTCGACGCAACACTCACACTGGCGTCTTCTATGGCGAGGAACCGATCTTTGCCTACGTGGCGCTGGGTGGAGAGCCTGAGGGGTTCCGCTGGGGTGAGGATCACCGTCGGGCGGATAGCTTCGACGAGTTGTGCGCCTGGTATGAGCGGGTGGCGGGCTACTGGCGTGAGTTTTCCGATATCCCAACGTCCACGGGCGGGATCATGAACTTCGGCCACCCCGACAGCAACCTCGACTTTCCCGCCCTCGCAGCCCTGCCCTGCAACGAGGTACCCACAGTGCATATCTACGAAGAGCACGACCTGGCAGCGCTACCCGATGCCGTGGCAGCGGCCCACGCGCTGGACAAGCCCCTCGTGTTGGAAGAGTTGGGCCTTGATCAGGCGCACTACCTTGACGATGACACTCGCGCCACGGCCTACCGCGACGTCTTCGCCACAGTCCTGGCGGCCGGAGTCGACGGAGTAGGTCTGTGGAACATCGGCCAAGGCGGGGGCCACGACATCAATCCCCACGACCACCAAGCCACAGCCCACACCATCCGCCAGGCCACGGCCGCCCAACTACTATGACAGCAGCGTGATGAGGAGGGACGGTGCATGAAGATCACCCACGTGGCCGCCACCAACTGGCGCAACTTCAAGAACCTAGAGTTCGACGTGGCGGATCGGCTGTTC
>JAUNKK010000068.1 GCA_030532825.1 Propionibacteriaceae bacterium | reverse complement strand
ATCCGCGGCCGGTGCCCGCGGAAATCATGCAGGCGCAGAATCAGCTGTTGGCGAGCGAGGTTACAGCACGGGGCGTAGTCGACGGAGCACGGCTACCCTCGCTCGCCGACGAGCCGCGGATCACCCTCTGGAAGGGCGACATCACCCAGCTGCGCGTCACCGCTATCGTCAATGCCGCTAACCCTCAGCTGCTGGGTTGCTTCTGGCCGCTCCATCGGTGCATCGACAACGCCATCCATTCCGCAGCCGGCATGGGCCTGCGCGAGGAATGCGCGCGGATCATGTCGCAACGAGGCAGGCCGGAGCCTGCTGGAACCGCGACGCTGACGGGGGCCTACTGCCTACCCGCTTTACACGTCGTGCACACGGTTGGCCCCGTGGTTCGCGACAGGCTCACGTCCGAGCACGAGGGGCAACTGGCCTCGTGTTACACGTCGTGCCTTGAGGCCGCGGTCGGGGCTGGTTGCTCGACGATCGCTTTCTGTTGCATTTCGACGGGCGAGTACGGCTATCCCAAGGACAAAGCCGCCGATGTTGCCGTAGGCGTCGTAAGCGATTGCCTTCCCCGATATCCAACCATTCGGAAAGTGATCTTCAATGTCTTCACATCAGACGATGAAGCAATCTACCGCAAGCTACTCGGCCCTGACGGCTGAGAGCTCAGAGGCCCGGAACGTTGTCACCTCCGCTGTTCGCGCGGCGGACGCGGTGGTTGTCGGCGCAGGGGCGGGGCTGTCGACAGCCGCCGGGCTTGAGTATGGCGGAGCGCGCTTTCAACGGCTATTCGGAGATTTCATCGCTGCATACGGGCTGCGGGACATGTATTCGGCCGGGTTTCACCCCTTCGAGACCCTGGAAGAACGCTGGGCCTACTGGTCCCGTCACGTCATGGCCAATCGATACGATCAGCCTAAGCGCGAAGTTTACAGGCAGCTGTTGTCCTTGCTATCCGGAAGCAACTATTTCGTCATCACAACAAATGTTGACAGCTGTTTCGTGTTGAACGGTTTCGATCCGGACCGCGTCTTTGCGATTCAGGGCGATTACGGCCTATTTCAGTGCAGCATCCCCTGCCGGGCGGAGACATGGAGCAACGAGAGGGCCGTCCGTGCCATGGTTGCGCAGCAGCAGGCGTGCCGAATACCTGTCGACCTGCTTCCCCGCTGCCCCTGGTGCGGCGCACCGGCGATGATGAACTTGAGGATCGACAACCGTTTCGTGCAGGACCGAAAGTGGGACGAGTCGGCCGCACGGTACACCTCTTTCCTCGCCGCTCATGAAACGGGACGGGCGCTCTACCTGGAAATCGGGGTGGGCTGGAACACGCCCAGCATCATTAAGTACCCATTTTGGCAACGAGTCCACGCCAACCCTGAAGCAACCTATCTGACGATAAACCCGGAAGTCGCTGTGCCTACCGAGATCCAGCCGCGCACCATCGCACTGCACATGGATGCGGCCGCCCTCCTGGCCAACTGACCCGCCCACCAAGGTCCCAGCAGGAAATAGGGCGTTTTCGAGGCCACCTCTCATCAAATGCCCTAGCCAGCCAGGCATCGGGGTCACGGTCGGTGATCCGGGTCTCGCAGTATCCAACCCCAAGGCAGCCAACCATATCGCTTAGTTTGTCGGCTTTTCGGTTGACTTGCTGAACACCGATGAGCGTGGTGGGCTAGCGGGGTGAACAGTGAAGTTCCCCACAATGACCGGCGCTTCCCCCGCCGCACCCTGCTGCTCGCAACAGCCCTCGCAACCGGCTGCTCACTGACCGACGTACCCGAGGACCGCTCACAGCTACCCCTCATGCTAGAAGACCCCCTAGCCGACAAAAACCTCCTGGGCCTTCCCCTCATCAAAGAAGAGGAAAAAGGCTACACATCCCGCATGGGAAAACCCAGCCACGCGAAAATCACACGAGTCTTCCAAATCAACCCCACACAAGCCCGCGAAACCTTCGACGCCGCGCTCGCCATCGCCTGGGAAACCGACTGGGAAACCGCAAATCCTACTTCACAACACGAGGAACGCACTCTTTGGTTCGGAGAGAAGGAGGACCCACCCCGATATTGCTCCATCTTCATAGGCGACGAGAACCCTGCTGAACTCCTCATTGAGATTCACGCGGGCGAGGAACCCCGCCATTCCTAAACCAACCACTTTAGGAGATCACATGAAAGGGATTATCACCGCCGCGTTGACCACAACCCTACTTCTGGCCGCGGTTTCCCAACCCAACCCCGCGGGAGCCGATGTGCCGCGGCCGGCGGGGGGTCAGTTGAACATAGTGCATTTAGGGGACTCTTACTCCGCCGGGAACGGCGCCGGCAAGTATCACGGACCGGTGCCGTGCATGCGGAGCTCAAACAACTGGGGGCAGCGGTTCGCCAACACGCTCAGCGGCCTCGGCATCAAGAACACTTATCAGAATCGGGCGTGCTCGGGCGGAAAGATCCAGGACCTATTCCGCCCGCGCCAGGTAGAGATGCCCGATCGGAAGCGGATTACGGCAATCTCGCTGGAGGATGCCCGCCGAAAGCTGGCGGAAGGCGACGCCTGCGGGGTGCAACTGGCGACCGATGTGACTGCCTACGACTACGATCTCAGACCGGCATCCGGCCCCTCGGATAGGGTCTACACCTACCAGTGCAGTTACACGCTGCAGCCGCAGGCCGATGGGGTGGACGAGACCACGGATGTGGTGCTGCTCACCATGGGCGGCAACGACGCCGATTTCGACAACATCGTTAACTACTGCTTCTCACCAGGGATTCCATTCATCCATGCAGGCATAACGGGCTTGAGTGCAAAAAAGCAGTCGAGTCGGCAGAACGCGAACTCGCTGACATTATGAAACGTCTGGAACAAGGAATCAGCACCCTCTTCTCCAAGAACATGGATAAGAACCCAAGCTCGCAGGTGGTGTTGTCGAGCTATCCGCTGCTGGCGTTAGATGTTGAACGGCGGGTCCCGTTGGACAATGGCGAGTCCTATGACGCAGCTCGGGAGGTGCGTCGGCTGGGCGTGCTTGCCGTAGAGCATCAGCGGGGCGTGGTGCAGCGGCTGAATCAGAAGTTCCCTGGGCGAGTGAAGCTGATCGAAACCCCCATTGAAGCATTCGCAGGGCACGAGCCCGATCCACGGCATATGCGCACGAACGACGATCGCTGGCTCAACCAGATGCTTGAAACCGAGGGTGACTACGGCGGAGACGGCAAGATTACCGCACCCCGGACTGTCGAGAAAGTGAATTTTGGCATCCGAACACCGCCGGGCATCGCGAGTGGGGCAAGCTTATTGAGGTCTCGGGGGTGACTCCGGACGCACCGCTGATCGGGGACCGGAACGAGGCCATGGATGTGGTGTTGGTGCTGGATGCCACCTCGTCGATGCAGAACCGCTGGGCTTCGGCAGTGCAGGCGATCAAAAGCGCCATGCTTTTGTTCCACGAGATCGATGTGCGGTTCGCGTTGGTGACCTACCAGGATCACCCGACCGGAGGCGGGGTCCCCGGAAACTATCCCACCAGGTTGCATCAGGACTTCACCGCTGATCCCGAGGTCTTCCGCCAGGCACTCGATAGCGTTGAGCTGGCCCCAGCGGGTGATCCCCCGGAGGCGGTCTATAGCGGCATCATGACCGCCCTCAACCTTTCCACCTGGCGGGCGAATGCCAGCAAGACGGTGCTCGTCGTGGGGGATGGCCCGGCGAAGGATCCCGAACCCGTCACCGGTTATACCTGGGCTCAGATCCGCAATAGGGCATACAGCGCCAGCACGCCGCAGGTCTCGATCCTCGGCGACGCTGAACTCACCGATAACCCGGCACTCGTCCAGCTGGCAACGGAAACAGGCGGAAATATCACCACCCAACCCGAGGATACCGACCCCACCGAAGCGATCACCCAGGAGCTGGAGCAATTGTCAGCCGCTCCCGTCGCCTGGCTGCAAGGCCCCTATGTGGACAAGGTCGGCGCTACCGTGACCCTCGATGCGCGAGCCAGCTACGCCCCCGGAAACGGCGAAATCGTGAAATACGAGTGGGACTTCGACGGCGACGGAACCTTCGACCGGACTTCCGCGACGGGCGAAACCCTGTACCGCTACGACAGCGAAATCATCGGCCACGCCAGGGTTAGAGTCACCGATAAGGCCGGACGCACCGCAATCGCCGCCACGGAACTGGCGATGACCCGAGACGGGGACCTCATCCCCGACGAGTTCGACAACTGCCCCGACCTTTCGAATCCGACCCAACAGGATGCCAACCAAAACTGGATCGGCGACTCCTGCGATGATCCTGCGCTTTTCGAACCCCAGCCGGAACCCCCAACACCCAGCCCCTCGGCGAGTGCCTCGCCAACGCCCAGCGCGGAGCCGTCTGGAAGCCCGTCGGCCAGCTCGGAGCCGAGCCTCTCGCCCAGCACCGGCCCGACAACGGATCCAACGATCTCACCCAGCATCCAGCCGACGGCCTCCCCGAGCGCCTCGCCGTCACCCAGCCTCTCGCCCACGGCCCTGCCGATCCCCAGCCCAACGGGTGTTCCCTCCCCGAGTATGACCCCGTCTGCACCTACCCCGACGGGCGGACCCACCGACGGGCCAACCAGCCCGGCACCACCCACCCCGACGAGTTCCATAGCTCCGAGTTCAACTTCCAGCGCCCCGGCCACGTCGTCACCGGCTCGCCCCGATCCCGGCCCTGGAACACCAGGCCTCCCCAAGACCGGGACGGCCCAATAGCCCCAAGCACCGTTCGGCTCACGCAAGCCAGCTAACCAGCGCCGGTCAGGGAAACGCCCAGTCCCCTGACCGGCGCTCCTGTCTCCTCCCCGTCGGCATTGATGCCGCCGACACCAACATCGGCCGCCCACGCGGAAGACCGTGTCCCGGGCGGTAGCGTTGAAAAGCATGAAGGTCTCGACCCGCAAAGCCCCTGCGCGGGGCTCCGAAGTGCCTGTACCTGAGGCGCCGTGGCCCTGGCTGCGCGGCCGGGTGTGGCTGGTGGACCTGCTCGTCGTCATCGTGGTGTTCGCCTACGACCTTCCGATCCTCCCGCTTTACGCGGATGGAGTCGTCACCAGTCTCGGGCTGGCCCTGGTCTCCGTGGCGCTGTGCCTGCCCCACCTGTGGCGCCGTCGCCATCCACTGGGCACGTTCGGGGCCATCCTCGTCGCGGCCTGTGCCCAGTTGGCATTCGGCGCGCCGCTTCTCCCGGCTGATGTGATGCTGCTGCTGGCTGTCTATCACGTCGCGACGCGCTACCGCTGGCGGGCCTCGCTTGCCTGCACGCTGCTGGTGGTGGTCTGGCTGCTGGTCGCGGTGATCCCGCATCTGGATCGCGGCTTCATTGATGTCGGGCAGCTGGGCCTGCTGGTCGTCATGACGCTGTGGGTCTGGACCTGGGGGACGCTCGTGCGGACTCGCCGGGAGCACGTGGCCGGGCTACGAGAGCGGGCGGAGCAAGCCGAACGTGAGCGAGAAACCAAAGCCCGGATCGCCGTCGCCGACGAACGGGCGCGGATCGCCCGGGAAATCCACGACATCGTCTCCCACAGCCTCAGCGTCGTCGTCGTGATGTCCGAGGGGGCAGCCGCGAAGGTCGACGCAGACCCGGCCCAGGCGAAGGAGGCCATGCTGAGGGTGCGCGACACGGGACGCACGGCGCTGGCGGAGATGCGCCGCATGCTGGGGGTACTGCGTGACGACGAACCCGGCTCGCACGCGCCGCAACCGGGCATCGCGCAGCTCAACGGCCTCATTGAGCAGTCCCGCGCGGCGGGGCTGCCGGTCGCCTTCACAGTGACCGGTGATCCCACGCCGCTCTCGCAGGGCGTAGAACTCACGATCTACCGCATCGTGCAGGAGGCCCTGACCAACGCCCGCAAGCACGCCGGTCCCGCCGCGCGCACCACCGTCGACCTCGCCTATCTACCCGACGGATTCGAGGTGCGCGTGCGCGACGACGGCCGCGGCCCGGTAGGCGAATCGGGCGGACACGGCCTGGCAGGGATGCGGGCGCGGGTCGCCATGCACGGCGGTACACTCACCGCGGGGCCGGGCCGCGGTGGGGGCTTCGAGGTGGTCGCCGTCCTGCCGCGAGAGGAGCAGTGATGGTGCGGGTGGTGCTGGTTGATGACCAGGAGATGATCCGGATGGGGCTGCGGATGGTGCTCGAATCCCAGTCCGGGATTGAGGTCGTTGGCGAGGCTGACGACGGCGACACCGCCTTGGAGTTGCTGCGTGATGTCGCGGCGGACGTGGTGCTCATGGATGTGCGGATGCCGCGGATGAGCGGCGTCGAGGCGACCCGACTTCTCCGTGCCCAGGCAGACGCCCCCAGCGTGCTGATCCTGACCACATTCGACCTCGACGAGTACGCCTACGACGCTCTCCAGGCCGGCGCCTCCGGGTTCCTGCTGAAGGACACCCCCGTCGAGGAGGTGGCGGCGGCGATCCGCCACGTGCATGCCGGAGACGCCGTCGTTGCGCCCAGCACCACCAAACGCCTACTTGACCACTTCACCCGAGCCCGACCGCCGCAGCCCGGCGCCACGGTGCGCCTTGCTGAGCTCACCCCGCGCGAGCACGAGGTGTTGCGGCTGGTCGCCCGCGGGCTGCCCAACGCCGAGATCGCCGCCCAGCTGGTGTTGGCGGAGGGCACGGTCAAGGTGCACGTGGGGCGCATCCTCACCAAGTTGGGCCTGCGCAACCGGGTACAGGCGGTGGTGCTCGCCTACGAATCCGGGCTGGTCGAGCCCGGTCACTGACGGCGCCGTATGCCTCAGGTGATACGCGAAAGATATGCCTGCAGCGAGACGATTCGGGCCTAGAATTTCGGCACCGTAGCAGTCATGACTGATCCGGTTGTCACCACAGAGAATTTGACCAAGCGCTACGGGCGGCACGCTGTCGTCGAGCACCTCAACCTGCGCATCCCCACCGGGAGCGTGTACGGTTTCCTCGGCCCCAATGGGGCGGGCAAATCCACGACGATGAAGATGCTGCTGGGCCTCATCCAGCCGACCGACGGTGAGGTGCGGATCATGGGGCAGCCCATGAACCGCGGCACACGGCGGCGTCTGCTGCGCGGTATCGGCTCGCTGATTGAGGCGCCGCCCGGCTACGCGCACCTGACCGGTGCGGAGAACATGCGGCTGGTACAGCGGATGCTGGGCCTTGGCCGGGAACAGATCGACTATGCGATCCACGCCGTCAGAATGCAAGACCACATGAACAAGACAGTCCGCGAGTTCTCACTCGGCATGAAGCAACGCCTAGGGCTCGCGATGGCGCTGGCCCGTCAACCCAGGCTATTGATCCTCGACGAGCCGACCAACGGTCTGGACCCGGCTGGGATTGAGGAGATGCGCGTCCTGCTGCGTCGCCTCGCCGACGACGGTGTGACGGTTATGGTGTCGTCGCACCTGTTGGGGGAAGTCGACAAGACCGCGAATGTGCTGGGGATCGTCAGCCAGGGGCGGCTGATCTTCCAGGGGTCGCGCGCCGAACTCATGGCCGCTGCCTGCCCGGATGTGCTCATCGCCTGCTCGGATCCGCGTTCCGCGGCCGACGTGCTGCACCCGCTGGGTGGGCGTCTCACCGAGGGCGGCGAGGTGGCCGTACCCGGGCTGGATGACCGACGCACCGCTGGCGTGGTTGCCGGGCTCGTCGGGGAGCGGATCGGTGTCTATGGGGTGCGACGTGAGGAGCAGGGTCTTGAGGATGTGTTTTTGAGCCTGACCGCCGGGGGTGCGCTGTGATCGTGCGCAACGAGTTCGCGAAGATGCGGCACCTCAGGGTTGGGCTGGTGGCGGTGGTCATGGTGGTCGCCGTGCTTGGGTTGACGTTGCTTGGCGTGGTTTCGGACCCGTCGTTCGATCCGAGTGTCCCGGAGGCCTGGCACGCGCTGCTGGGCGGTTTGTCCCTAGGGTTCCCACTGGTTGCACCGCTGCTGCTGGCGGTGCTCGCGTCTCGGCAGACCGACATTGAGCATCAGGGTAACGGGTGGCTGCTGCTGGCCTCCGCGGCTGTGTCCCCTGGCGCTGTGTGCCGGGCCAAATGGTGTGCCCTGGGGGTCGTGGTCGCGATGTTGAGCGTCGCGACAAACCTGCTGACTCTGCTGTTTGGCCGGGTGGTGATTGGGATCTCCGCGTCACTGTCGATGGGGCATTGGGTGGGGTTCACGGCCTGCGTCGTCGTGGTGAATCTGGTGCTGCTGGCCGGGCACATTCTCCTGGCGGCGCGGGTGGAGAATCAGCTTGCCGGGCTGGGGGTTGCTGTCGTGGGCACCCTGGTGGGACTGATGTCGCGGAATCTGCCTGGCACGGTGGCGCACCTCACGCCGTGGGGCTACTACGCCCTAGCCGAGGGCGCCAGTTATGTCGACGGCGTGCTGGTCACCTCACCCATCTCATACCCGAGCTTGGTCGCGCTTGCCGTCGTCGGGGGCGCGGCTTTCGCCGTCGTCACTAGCCGTTTTGATCGTCAGGAGGCCTGAGATGCGCGTCTTTTCTGCTGAGTTCATCAAGTTGAGGCGTTCCCTGAGCTGGCCGGTGGTGATTGGTCTGCCGGTCGCCGTTGTGCTGCTCGGCGCGGCCACCAACCTTGCCCGTGGCGAACAGCCCGTCGATGGGTGGCGCGGCGTCTGGGTGCAGTTGATGGGGTTTCATGGGCTGTTCCCGCTCGCGCTGGGTGTGGCGATCCTCGGCTCGCTGCTCTGGCGCGGTGAACATCGCGGCAGCAACTGGAACGCCCTGATGGCTGGGCCGATGTCGTCGCTGAGTATCGTCGCAGCGAAGGCGGCCGTTGTCGCCGGGCTGGCGGCTGTGATGCAGTTCGTCATGCTGGGCGCGGTTGTCGCCGTCGGCAAGTTCGGGTTCGGTCTGCCGGGTATGCTGCCCGCTCAGTATCTATGGACGACGCTGCTGATCGTCGCCGCGACCCTCCCGCTGGCGACGTTGCAGTCGAGTTTGTCGCTGTTGCTGCGTTCCTTCGCGGCCCCCATCGCGGTGGCATTCGTCGGCGCGGGCGTCTCGGTGGTGGCGCTGATGATGGTCGGCGACCTCGTCATCGTTTCCCCCTACGCCCTCGCCACCCGCGCCTCCGTGCTGGGCACCGGTGCCTTCTCCGACCCGGGCACTGTCACCAGCGGCACCATCGCCACCCTCCTTGCTGCCGCTGCTGGGCTCACCCTCGCCCTCATCGCAGCCACGGCAGCGTATCTCGACCGCCGCGATATCCGAGTCTAGAGATTCCTGGGCCGCCTGCGGGGGCATGTCGTCTCCTTCGCCGGTCTCCGGCACCCTCTTGCAGCCCACGTCGATCGTCCGCCCGGGTTCTGTTCCCGGGCGGACGCGGGTCGATCTCTCACTGGGGACGTCGAAGACGGACTGGGCCATGAAATTCCCGACAAATCAGACGCCGAGTCGAGGATCAAAGTGAGCCCGTTGCGGATCAGTATCAGCCACCACCGTGCGCGCCAGGACTACGGCGCGTGGGGTGGTTCGCGGCGGGAACATGGAGGGCAGCGGTAACTCACGCGGCAAGGGGCACCTGGTAGCCGGGACCGACGGAGGTCATGCCGTGGTCGAGGCTGCCGGAAGACACATCAGCCCACGAGACACCGTGCTCGGTCGCGAGTTGGTTCGCCAGGCGCGCAGTAACCTCGGCACTCCAGCCGCCGTCGGCCCAGTCGGTGCGGCTCGGGTGGATGCCAAAGGGCTTGTGCGCGGGCCAAGCGGTGCGGTTGCCGCCTTGACAGTTACCCCTCATCATCCGCGTCGGAATCCCACTCAAGCCGCACCTTGAGCTTTTGGCCCCAAGCGAAGTCGCCTGTAAGGCGCTGGGCTTGGCCAAGGACGATGCTCGGGGCGATGCCGAGTTCCGCGGCAAGGTTAGCCACAGCATTGATGTTGCGCCCGCTTGGCAAGCGGCTGCGGTATCGCTCAGGCACGAGGGTGAGTGATGCGAACTCATCGGCTTCAGCTTCCGCCTGGTCCCCCGTCCCTTGAAGGAAAACCATCTTGTGACCATGCAACAGCACATGACCCAGTTCGTGAAAGAGTGTGAACCACAGTTGGTCATCGGTCTTACCACGCATGGAAAGCTGAATCACTGGGTGCCCCGCGATCCACCGGGTTGCCCCATGAACGCCGAAGCCCGGGATCGGTGGAATCAGGCAGAGGGCAACGCCCACTCCACGCAGTAGCTCAGTTGCCTTCTCAAGCGCATCAACAGGGTTCGGGAGAGCGGTGAGGGCACGTAACTCTGGGAGCAACGTTTCCAACGCGGCGCGGTCATAGTCACTGAGGCGCTCTACCGCAGCTTGACGCTCGCCGAGTGCGAGCCACGTAGCGCGCTCATGGATCTTGTCGGTCGCGAGTGCGACCTTGCGATATGCCACCTTCCCATGCACCCACGTTGCATCGAAGGCATCGAGGTGCGCGATCCCAAGAATGCTCAACAGCTCACGCACCGTCCCCGGCCTGTCAGTTGAAGCAGCTGAGATGAACTTCCACTGGCGCAGGTATCTGAGGGGGAATTGCTTCGCCTGATCGTACTGAGCAGCCAGCCGATCCGTCTCCGCGAGGCGGGCTAGATCCTCACGGTAGCCCGCCTCAAAGCGGTTCCAAATACGGGCCGGAATCCCCGTGACCCGCTCCAACCCCAGCGCAACGGTGGCAGACAGTGGCGCCTTCCCCGAGAGCAGTTCAGAGACGTGCTTCGGAGTCACATCAAGGCGGCGGGCCAGCTCAGCAGCGTTGATACCCTGGTCGTCCAGCCACTCGGCGATATGGTCACCCGGGGATACGGCGTAGTCGTGAAGAGTAGTCATGTCAACTCCTCTCAGTGATAGTCGACGATCTCACGGATCAAAACGATTGTGACGGTGGTTTGGTCGGGTTCGATGATGAGTCTCCAGTTGGCTGTCAGCCTGCCGGACCACTGTCCAGCACGATCGCCCCTCAATTCCTCCCACTTTCCAGCGATGAACAGAAGATCCCCGAGCTCCGTGACACGGCGAAGCTCATCAAGACGCAGCTTCAACGCCCTTGCCCGCTGCGCACCCAGCTTGCGCTGCATGTAGCGCCCATCAGTGCACTGGCGCTCAAGTTCGTTGTCCGCATACCTCAGGTCCATAATGTTACCTAAATCGTAACATGTCCTCAACGTGGCGGAGAGGCTCACATAAAGTCCCCGGGAAACGCGGCCCAGGCCTCGGTAGGCTGACGGCATGCCCAACGACTCCTCGCTCGACCGGCTCATCGTCCGGGGGTATCGGTCCATCCGGGAACTCGACCTGACCCTCCCCTCCGATGTCACGGTGTTCATCGGGGCCAACGGTTCGGGCAAGTCCAACATCGTCAGCGCCCTTGAGGTCGTTTCGCGGGTCTGGGAGGGCGGACACGAGGCGTACGTCACCCAGCACGGGGGCATGTCCTCGCTCCGGTTCGCCGGATCCGACGCTCCCAGTGACACTCAAATCGAGATCCACGGCCGACAGGCGGACGGGGTCCGCCACGGCTATCGCCTCACCCTCACCCCTTCCGTGACCGACGAGGACGACCTGCCGATCATCAGAAACGAACGCCTCTATTGGGACGAGAACAAGCACCGGCGCCCTTACGACGAGGCGATACCGCGGGACCTGCAGACGGTGAAGGACAGCACGGACTGGCACCTTCGCCAGTTCGTCGAGAACGTCCTGCCCGTGGTGGCCGGCTGCCGGGTCTTCCACTTCGACGACGTAGGGCAGGATGCCCCGTCGAAAGGATGGTCCAGCCCCGGCGACGACGTCGCTCTGCGCTCGAACGCGGAGAACATCGCCGCCTACCTGCGTCGCGTGCGTGACGAGCACCCGAGGTACTACCGCCGCATCGTGACGGCGGTCGCGGCGGCGGCTCCGTTCTTTGGCGACTTCATCCTTGAGCCTGGACGCAGCGGACGCCTGCGGCTGCGGTGGCGTCAGAGGGGCCTCGACCGGGTGTTCACCGCCCACGAGATGAGCGATGGAACTCTGCGTTTCGTGTGTCTGGCTACCCTGCTGCTGGGGCCGGATCGCCCTTCGACGATCATCCTTGATGAGCCCGAGCTCGGGCTTCATCCAGCAGCCATCAATATCCTGGCGGAGATGATCGGGACCGCCGCCCAGGACTCCCGGCGCGTCATCGTCGCCACCCAGTCGGTGACCCTCTTGTCTCAGTTCGACGTGAGCGAGATCGCGGTGGTTGAGCGCCACAACGGCGCCACGGTCGCGGTAAGGCCGGACCAGGAACGACTGACCGAGTTCCTGAAGGAGTACTCCGTCGGTTCGCTGTGGGAGATGAATCTCCTCGGCGGACGTCCGACCCCGGAGAGGCTCGACCAATGAGGCAACTCGCGCTCATCGTCGAGGGCCAGAGCGAGGAGGTGTTCGCCAACGGTCTACTCCTGCCCGCAGCCGCTGCGCACGGGTTCCATCTAACCGTCAGTATCGTCAAGACCTCACACGCTGGCGGAAGAGTTCACAAGGGAGGCGGGAACTGGTCCAAGTATGAGACTCAGATCAGGAACTTCCTCAAGGCCAGGAACTTCCACCGGGTTGGACTGCTCATGGATTTCTACGGTTATCCAGACAACGCCCCAGGGGTGCACCAGACCGATGGCAGCTCCCTATTCCGCCGAGACGCATGCCTCCGCCTCATGAATGATGCGTTCCATGGCAGCGCTCAATTCATGCCCCACCTCATGCTCCACGAGTTCGAGACACTCGTCCTGGCCGCCTTGGGCGCGGGGGCTGGCCGCAGCCACCTTGAGGCAGGGAGCATCGCGGAACTCGCCGAAGTAGTCCACCAGGCGGGCGGGGCGGAGAACGTCAACGACGGCCCCGCAACCAGCCCGTCGAAACGCATCATGGCCCTTGAGCACGAATACATGAAAACCGTCACAGGCAACGCCATCCTTGACGAAGCCGGCCTCCCAGCCTTGTTGGAACGCTGCCCAGACTTCGCGGCATGGTGGGAGGCCTTCACAGCGCCATAGCTGACTGAGCTTGGATCTCGCAGGATTTTCAGCAGGGGTGCCTCATCCCTCCCGGAACTGGTGGCTGGTTGGCTCGGGTGCTCGTTATGTCGTCATTCTCTCTTCGCCGCCAGACGACCCGCGGGTCATGATTCTAGTTCCCACAGGGCAGCGGCCGGGAGACCGACGAGGCGGTCGGACAGTTGGTAACCGTGCTCGGCCATGCCCAGAACCACCCCGCAACGGAAACGGTCCCCCAGGGCGTCACGGAGGAAGCGCAGCCCCTTGAAGTGTTCGGCCCGGTAAGTGGAGGAAGTCTTCACCTCGACCCTGATCACGGTGCCGTCGGCCAACTCAATGATGAGGTCGACCTCGACGCCCCGACGGTCGCGGTAGTGCGCCAGGCGGAAGTCCTGGTCGCTCCAGCTTTGCTGTTTCATCAGTTCGATGGCGACGAACGCCTCGAAGGGACTTCCGAGAGCCTCGGCCGTGACGGGTTGGAGCCGCTCCGCGGTCAGGCCGGCCAGGTACTGCTCACCGATGGCCCACACGTGCTGCCCCGGCATCTTCGCTAGGCGGACAAACTAGCTTGTTCGTAGTTTCGCCGACCTTTTTTCGTAGATTCGCCAGCAAAAATCCGTAGGTTCGCCAACATTTTCTCGTAGGTTCGCCGCCCCGGCTGCGCCACCGCCCAAAGCCTACGCGGGCGCCTTCGCTTCTGGGGGAGCACCCTCAATGGCCCCGCGTATCCGTCACTGTTTAAGTGGTTCAAGGCCGAATCCTAAGGTTTGAGGCACAGCTAAGCCAGGACACGCCATTTCCTCAACCGTGGGCGTGACCCAAGTTCATCGCGTTCGGGGCCCCGCCGAGCAATGGCCGACGCAGGGCACTTCGCAAGAACCCTCGGTTCCGCTACGGAGGCTACGGATTCTTCGCGAACAAGGCTCAGCAGCGGGCCTCGAAGGTTCCCCGTTCAAGGTCTCCACCCACTGTTCTGGTACCCGCTGGATTCGAAAAGGCGGCCCAGCGTACTGCTTCGATGGCTTCGCGCAGCGCTCACCGGATCTGCACCACAGGAGCCTCACTTCCCCATGCACGATCGGCGGTCAGCACCGGAAGCTTCAGTCGCTGCCCGAGAGCCAAACACAGGCGGTCCGCAAGACTCAGCGTCCGCCATCTCGCCCACAGCAGCGCGGCCGTCTCCGCGTCCCGCAGTGTCACTGGTTCGAAAGCTAGCCCCAGCAACGCCA
>JAUNKK010000067.1 GCA_030532825.1 Propionibacteriaceae bacterium | reverse complement strand
CTGGTGGTCTGCATCATCTCCCCAGCCCAGGAGTTGATGTGCAGGCTGATCCAGGTAGCGGCGCACGCCCCCCAACCGAACGTGAGCAGCCACACGAGGGGCTGCTGGGGGCGGAACCGGTCGAGCCAGATGAACAACACGACATAGACCAATGCCGTCCACATCGCCCAGTAGGCCGCCATCCTGAGGGCGTCATCGTTGAGGCCGAGCGCCACGCTCCCGTCGGGAAAGGCCCGGTCAGGGCCCAACATCCGGTACTGGCTGATGAGGTTGAAGACATAGAACGGGATCAATGTGAGCGTGAGCCAGAAGAGGGGGCTACGCAGCATCCGTTTCCACCAGGGGCCGGGCTCGGCCGGTGGCAGCCCCGACAGCCACCGCTGCCGTTCGAGAACCTGAGTCATGATGCTCCAAAGGGTACTTGGCGCCCCAGGCAGGACTCGAACCTGCGCACGACAGATTAGAAGGCTGTTGCTCTATCCACTGAGCTACTGGGGCTTCGCGCCAGATTCTACGCATCCCGCAGTCAACACCCAATGTGGGCCAGCTGTTGGGGGCAATAGGCTGGGGCGGTGACTGATGAACTGGTGTGGATCGACTGCGAGATGACGGGCCTAGATCTGGCGAAGGACGCCTTGATCGAGGTTGCGGTTCTGGTGACGGATGGGGAACTGAACGTGCTGGGCGAGGGCGTGGATGTGCTGATCAAACCGACCGCCGAGCAGTTGGCCGGGATGAGCGACTTCGTCCGTGACATGCACACCAGTTCGGGACTGCTCAACGACCTAGCCGACGGGGTCACCATGGCTGAGGCGACGCGGATGGCCCTCGACTACATCCGCGAGCACGTGCCCACCGCTCGGAAAGCCCCGCTGGCGGGCAACACGATCGGCACGGACCGGGCGTTTCTGGCGCGCGACATGCCGGAGCTGGAGGCTTACGTCCACTACCGCAACGTCGATGTGTCATCGCTGAAGGAGTTGGCGCGTCGCTGGTTCCCGCGGGTCCTGTATCAGGCCCCCGCCAAGCAAGGCAACCATCGCGCGCTGGCCGACATCCAGGAGTCGATTGAGGAATTGCGCTACTACCGCGAGGCCATGTTCGTACCAGCTCCCGGGCCGACGAGCGACGCGGCCCGGGCGATCGCGGAGCGGCACCGCGGCAGCATCACAGGGGCTGCCTCCCCGGCCACCAAGGTTGAATCCTAAAGGAATAATCCGGGGTGGCCCCGTTGTTGTGCTGACGAACCCACGTAAGGAGGCACAATCATGGGGTACGAGCGCCTGATCACCGCGCGGCGCTACATGGAGGAGCGCAAGTTCCGGGAGGCCATCGTCGAATTGCAGATCGTGCTTGAGCACGAGGTCGACGGAACCGAGGAGGCACTGGAGTTGCTGGCTTTGGCGAACTTCAAGGCCGCCTACCTACCCGAGGCCGAACGGCTGGCTCGCCAACTCATCGATGCCAAGCCCACGAACGCCTATGCTCACACCCTGCTGGTGCGTTCTCTGGAGCGCCAGTCGCGGCGTGAGGAGGCCGCCCAGGCGAAGACGCTGGCCATCGCCTTGGGCGCCGACCTGTGACACGAATCCCGCCGATGACCGCCATCGGCGGGATTCTTCATGCCTCGCGGACGTCAGCGACTGGCTTGGCGCCGAAGTCGTCGCGATCCGCTAGCGCAAGGATCGCGGCGGCGGCATCGGCGGGCGCGGTGAGGTTGCCGTTGGCCTTCATGTCGCGGAAACGGTCACGGTCGGGGAAGTCGGCGTCGCGGATGACGCTTTGCATCTCGGTATCCACCACGCCGGGAGCGATGGCCGCTACCGTCACCCCGTCGAGGCCCTCGGCTGCGAGCACCTTCGCGTGCATGTCCACGGCGGCTTTGGTGGCGCAGTAGACGGCCCATCCGGTGAGGGGGTGGCGTCCGGCCCCGCTGGAGATATGCACGATCCGCACTGGCGTCCCGGCGGGTCGCGCGGCGAGCACCGCGTCGGTCAGCAGAATGGGGGCGGTGATGTTGAGTTGGATGGCGGACTGGACACTGGAAGCGTCGAGGGTGCCGCTGACGCCGATCGGCTCGACGGTGCCAGCGTTGTTGATGAGCAGGATGTCCGTGGCCTGCGCCAGAAACTGATCGAGTGCGCCGCTGTTCACCCAGGTAGTGAGCGCCTCAGGGGAGGCGAGATCAACGCGCTCCCCCGCCGACCTAGACACCTTGAGGACGTCCCAGCCGGCGTCGGTCAGTTGAGCAGCCATGGCGGCTCCGAGGCCGCGGCTGGCTCCGCTGATGATGGCTTTCTTCGTCATGGGCGCTCCTCGCGTGACGGGACCAGGTGTCAGGCAACAGCTACTTCTCATAAGGGAGATCAGTGCTGATGGGGCAGGCCGCCCCTGCCCCATCTTGTCACGTCCTCGAAGACACCTGGGCAGGCCCACACACCGGGATTTCGCGTGGCGAGCTCAGGTACGCTATCGTTTCCCAGTCGCCTCCAAGCAGGCGCATGGTGGGTATAGCTCAGCTGGTAGAGCACCTGGTTGTGGTCCAGGATGTCGCGGGTTCAAGTCCCGTTACTCACCCCAGTGTGATGTCTCGGGGCATCGGAATAGCCTGAACCTTCATTGTGGAGGTTCAGGCTTTGTCGCGCTTCACGAACACGACGCCCGAGCCGATGAAGCCGAAACCGGAGACGAGTTGCGCGGCGATGCGGGCGGGATCGCGGATGAATTCCTAGGCGACCAGATCGACGTGGGCATGTGCGCGTGCCGACCGCCTTGTGGCGAAACTGCCGCTCCATACCGATCAAAGTGCAGAGCGACGAGGCGCACCCCACGAGGCCCATCTCCAGCGGCACCTTTGACCAATCGATGTGCATTCCGTCGAAATGAGGTGAGTCTACGGGCGATACCTGCCGTATGGGCCGAGTTACGGGGAGATATCGAGCGGAATAGACATCTCCTCACAGGCAAGCTTGAGGCGGCGATTCCGCGTCCATAGTGACGAGCCGGGAGTGACCAGGACGGAGGCCGCCAGGCTCACGTCGATCACGCTCAGCCCCCTACGCCATAGGCGCCGAGACTCGATCAGCGTCGATACTTCGGCGGCCGACATCTCTGGGAGTCGGGGGAGTCGCACCAGCGCACCGAGGAACCCGTCGCGATTCCGAAGCGACCCCAGCCTCAACTCAAGGATGACGAGTGGGTGGGTGGCTGCCAGGCCAGGCTGCAGCAGAGCCGCCAGATGCTCGTCTGGATTGCGCAGGTGGTCAATCCAGATGGAAGTGTCGACCAGGATCATGGCGTCGCTACCGATTCGGGCGCTGCCTGGGTGCGGTCTGGGCGTCCGGGTCGGTGCCGTCTAGGAGCACCAGACGGCGGGCGTGCTCCTGCTCGACGAGCCTCTCGACGGCCAGCCGAATGACCTGAGCACGCTCGCACACGCCGGTCAGGCGCTGCGCCTCCTCAAGTAGAGATGGGTCCAGTGTCACGGTGGTACGCATCGTAACCTCGCATCAACTGATGTCATGAACTGCATCTATCACAGCGCGCAGTGTGACTTGGGCTGTGTCCGGCGGCGGGGCCGACCTCCTCGATGGTCGCGCGGTTCAGAGCCAACCGGCCTGGGTGGCGATGCGGACTGCCTCGGCTCTGGTTCGCGCGCCAGTTTTGATCATCGCCGAACTGACATGGTTGCGTGCAGTTCCCTGACCGAGACCAAGGCCCTTCGCGATGTCGGCTATCGTTCCGCCGTCGGCCACGGCGCGCAGCACCTCGGCCTCCCGATCTGTAAGGGGCGAGGTACCCCGGGTGAGGGTCTCGACGGCGAGCGTCGGGTCGATGACACGGCGGCCTGCCATCACGGATCGGATCGCCTGGGCCAGCTGCTCCGACGGGGCATCCTTCACGATGAACCCTGAGGCGCCGGCGTCCAGGGATCGCTGCACATAGCCGGGGCGCCCGAAGGTGGTCAGCATGAGGACCCGAACGCTGGGTGCCCGCGTCAGCAGTGCCTTGCAGGCGGTGATGCCGTCCCCGCCGGGCATCTCGACATCCAAGAGGACCACGTCGACGACCCGCTCCCCCGCTCGACCGGCCTCACCTGCGGCGAGTGCGTCCAGGGTTCGGAGGGCATCACGGCCGTCGCTTGCCTGGGCGACCACTGTCATGTCTTCCTCCAAGTCGAGGAGGGCCGCGATAGCGCCCCGGATCATGGCCTGATCCTCAACAACCATGATGCGGATCTCAGCCATTACCGCCCCCACTCTCCAGTGCCCTGCCGGGTTGGGGAACGGCATCACGGCGCCCGTCGACTTCCACCAGGACGTCCGCCAAGACGAGTTCCACAGCCCATTTGTCACCGGAGGCAGCCGGCCCCCAGCGCAACGTCCCGGCCTCGGCAACCCGCTCTTTCAGTCCTGCCAGTCCGGTGCCGCTGTGCAGTGCGGCCCGGGTTTGCGCGGCGGATAGGCCGTCGTTGGTGACCTTGACCCCGACATCCGTAAGCTCAACGACAATCCAGGAGGGCACCGCGTGTTTGAGGGCGTTGGTCACGCCCTCCCGGATGACGTGCGCCGTCAGGGTCGACGGGGCGCCTGGAGGCGGGGCTCCTTGGCGTATCACCTCGAGCCTGATGCCGGCGGCGCTGGTCAACGCGGCGGCCTGGTCGATCTCGGTTTCCGGTAGCAGCGTCCGATTTGCCGCTACTACCGCCCGAATATCCGCCAACGCGGTGCGTGCCAGTTCGGTGAGTTCGTCCACCTGGTCCCGGGCGGCTTCAGATCGTCCCGCGTCCAGCAACCGCCCCGTCAGATCGGCCTTGACGGTGATGCCCACCAGCGTCTGCCCGAGGACGTCGTGCAAGTCCGCGCTCAGACGGGACCGCTCGTGTTCGCGCGACAGCAACACGGTGCGCTGCATCTCCAGTGCCTGGACACGTTCCGCCTCAATGGTGCGACGCGTCAAGAGGCAGGTCGCCCCTGCCAGCGCGGTTACGACGATGGGCAGGATCCCTTCCGGGGGATGAATCAGGACCTGCGCGATGACCAGTCCCATGACGACACAGCACCCCGGAACCAGCAGGCGCGCCGGGGATTGCAAAACCCAGGCGACGGCAACATAGGACATGATGAAAGCCCCGCCCCACATCCCGGCCTGCCAATGCGTCACCAGCATGGCGATCTGGAGCGCCAGCAGCCCCAGCGTCGTTGCCCAGAACGCGGGGCTGCCATGCTGGTTCCTCAAGACGACGGGGTTCACGAGCCAAGAAACGCAGTACACAGCGGCCAACAACATCGTCTCAACAAGAAGCAGCATCCCAGCCACGGTGTGCAGGCCGGCCCGCACCGCAGCGACGACGGGAAAAGCGAGAAAGACCAGAAATGGCACGGAGAACAGCAGGGAGGTCAGCGGCGATTCCGGGTCTCCTCCCCAGATCCTCGCGCGCTTGGTCATAGCGTGACTGTACTCACGCTGGTTCCCGCGGCCGTTCACCGGCTCGTGTCCCGGCGTTGCGCCCACACCGCAATAGCGATGAACGCGGCGGTCCACGCCAGGTATCCCCCAACCCAGCCCCACGTGAACTCCGACCAGCCGTAGAGCGGCAGTTGCACCAAGTGCACTAGACCGTAGAAGGGGGTCCAGGGGGCAATGGTCTGGAAGAACTCGCCCATCTGGCTCAGAGGAATGAACATGCCGGAGGCGAAGGCAGCCACGACGGTGATGGCGCTGGTTCCGGCGAACGCCCCATCGCTGCGAACAGCGAACGCAAACGCCAACCCGATACACGCCGGCAGGGCGGACACCGCGATGATCATTGCCCCCGCGGTAAGCCACGCCATCGCCTCCATGCGCGCTCCTGTAACGTAACCGACGGTGAAGGTGACCGTGATGACCACAGCGCTGATGGCCAGTGAGGCGACGATGCGGGCAGCGGTGAGGGCCAAAGGGCTGATGGGAGTGAGCGCGTACAGCCGAGACACACCGGAGGTCCGCTCCAGCGCGACATTGGCCCCCATTGATGATGTGGTCATGATGGACCCGTAGACAGCCATGTTCACCAGTACCGTGGCGGCGACGTTGGCGTGCCCCGTCCACAAGTCGGAATAGCTCTGGCCCACGCCAAACATGAAATACATGAAGATCGGTAGGAAGACGGCAAAGCCGAGCGAAAACGGGTTGGTGAGCAGCTTCCAGAAGGCATACCAGGCGACGATGGGGGTCCCTTTGAGCCCGGAAGTGGCTGGGCGGGCATACCCGGCGGGCGCGGAATCAATAGTCGTGCTCATGGTTTCTCCGATGGGATCAAGCGGTTAGTTGGGCGAACGTGTCTTCGAGCGACGAGGCGACGATCTCAAGTCCGTGTGCACCGTCCACCGCGAGAAGCTGACGGGCCGCCTCGTCGGTGTCCTCGGATTGGACGCTGAACTCATCAAGTCCCTCCTGGCTGGGCACAGCCTCGACGCGGATCGCGGGCACGGACCCAGGGGTCGCGAGGGCCGCCAGTCGGGCGCGTGCTTCTTCTCGGTGGACACTAGGTATGAGAATCCGCAGGGTGCGCAAAGCGCCGGCGCGGCGCAGCACCTCGGTGGGTGCGTCCGCGACTAGTCGACCCGCCTTCATGATGATGGTGCGCTGGGCGAATTCCTCGGCCTCTGCCAGATAGTGGGTAGCGAAGATGATGGTGCGGCCTCGCTCGGCTTGGGCGCGCATGAGCGCCCAGAAGTCACGGCGCGCGGTGGCGTCCATGCCCGCAGTTGGCTCGTCAAGGATGAGTAGTTCGGGATCGGGCAGCAGGGCCAGGGCGAGGCGCACCCGCTGCTGCTCGCCGCCTGAGAGCTTGCCGACGCGGCGCCCTGCCAGCCCGGTGAGATGGGTTTCCGCTAGCACCTCGGCTAGGGGCACAGTGCGAGTGTGGGTGGCGGCAAACACGGTGAGGACTTGCCGCACGGTGTAGTCGGTCAGCAGCGCACCAGTCTGGTGGACCACCCCAACCAAGGAGCGACGAATAGCATCGCGGGGTGCCATGCCGAACAGGCGAGCCGTGCCCTCGGTGGGGCGCTGCAAGCCCAGAATGATATCGATGAGGGTCGTTTTGCCGGCCCCGTTCTTGCCCAGGAGGGCAGCGATCGAGCCCGTCGTGACGGTGAGGTCAACGCCGTCGACAGCCTTCGTCGTCCCGAAGCTCTTGCGAATGCCGGTGGCCCGAATCGCTGGTTCATCGGCGGATGTTGCATCGACGGAACTCTCAAGTCTGGTGGTCATGAGTCCAGGTTCCTGGACCGGTTAGCCGGGCGGAAGTGTCAGCTACCAGGGTCGTCACCATGACATCCGTCACCGCTAGACCGGCCAGTGGGGCGGACCGACGACTGTCATCAGCGCCTCGACGGCCTCGCAAGCCTGCACAGGAAACTCACAGCCGATGCTCCATCGCCCCACAGGTCTGCCGTCTTGCCTGGGAACAGGAACCACCATCCGAAGCGAAGGAGGAGCCATGCAACGCGTCAAGGGAGTAATCGCTCGCGCCAAGGACGCCAAGGCGAAGGTCGTCGATGTCATCCTGCCCGAGCCGGGACGCAACGAGACGGTGGTCAAGGTCCTTGCCTGCGGGGTTTGCCAGACGGACCTGCACTACCGGGACGGGGGCGTCGGCGACGAGTTCCCCTACTTGCTAGGTCACGAGGCGGCTGGGATCGTGGAGAGCATTGGCGACGGCGTCACGAACATCGCCCCCGGCGACTTCGTCATCCTGAACTGGCGTGCTGTGTGCGGGCAGTGCCGGGCCTGCCTCCGGGGACGCCCGTGGTATTGCTTCAACACCCACAACGCAGCACAGCGCATGACCCTTGAAGACGGTACTGAGCTAACCCCCGCACTCGGTATCGGGGCATTCGCGGACAAAACCCTGGTCCACGCCGGACAATGCACCAAAGTCGACCCGGATACCCGGCCAGCCGCCGCGGGACTGTTGGGCTGCGGGATCATGGCCGGCATCGGGGCCGCGATCAACACCGGCGAGGTCGCCCGCGGAGACACCGTCGCCGTCATCGGCTGCGGCGGGGTAGGCGCAGCCGCCATCGTCGGTGCCCAGCTGGCCGGGGCCGCCAAAATCATCGCGGTGGATGTGGACGAGCGCAAGCTAGCTCACGCCGCCTCGTTGGGGGCCACCGACACCGTCAACTCGCGGCAAACTGATCCCGTCGAGTCAATGCGTGACCTCACCGACGGCTTCGGCCCAGACGTGGTGATCGACGCCGTAGGCACCCCCGAAACCTGGCTGCAGGCCTTCTATGGCCGTGACCTGGCCGGCCGGGTGGTGCTGGTTGGTGTACCGAGCCCGGACATGCAGGTGCAGGTGTCACTGGCTGATGTGTTTGGACGGGGCGGGGCACTGAAGTCGTCGTGGTACGGCGACTGCCTGCCCAGCCGCGACTTCCCCATGCTGGTGGACCTGTATCGTCGCGGACAGCTTCCCTTGGATGCCTTCGTCACCGAGGAAATCGGCTTGGGTGATGTCGAGGCGGCTTTTGATGCGATGGGTCGCGGGGACGTGCTGCGTTCCGTCGTGATCCTGGACGACCCGGCACGTCGAGAGGTGCTGGCATGACAGTGCGCATTGATCACACCCTCACATCGGGAACGTTCTCCCTGGACGGCGAAACTTTTGAGGTGGACAACAACGTCTGGGTCATCGGCGACGATTCCGAATGCCTGGTGATCGACGCACCGCACGACGTCGCGGCCATCACCGAGGTGATCGGCGAGCGGGTAGTCCGGGCGATCGTCTGCACCCACGCCCACGACGATCATGTGCGAGTGGCCCATGCCCTGGCAGATACGGTGGGCGCGCCCGTGCTGCTGCACCCCAGCGATTTGCTGCTGTGGCGACAGGTGCACGACGCGCCACCCGACGATGAGTTGAGCGACGGCCAACGCCTAGAGGTCGCGGGCATCGGCCTGAGGGTGCTGCACACTCCAGGGCACTCCCCAGGATCATGCTGCCTGTATTCCAGCCAACTGGGCGTGGTATTCACGGGCGACACCCTGTTTCAGGGCGGCCCCGGGGCAACGGGCCGCAGCTTCTCGGATCGGGGACTGATCATACGGTCAATCCGGGACCGGCTCTTCACGCTGCCGCCGGAGACCGTGGTCAAGACCGGGCACGGCCCAGATACGACAATCGAGGCAGAGCAGCGCGCACTCATGTGAGCAACGCAAGGTCCTGGAGGTCATGTTAGGCGCCGCGGGGATGAGGGATGAGCCACGCCCGCGACCGAACTGGGCACGAAGGCTGGCGTCGTGCCGGGGTTTACCAGCAGGGAGCCAAGTGACGGTACCGCGTCAGCTGTCCAGCCCGGCGAGTAGTGGCCTAGAACGAATCCCCTAATCCGCGATTTTGCCTCGGAACACTGACCGCAGTCCCTCGCGGTGCACGGCGGCGACCGCCGTCAACGGAATCCCGGCGGGGCACACCTCGACGCATTCCCCGTAGCTGCTGCACGGCCCAAACTCGTCCTCCAAGGCATCGACGACGGCACGGGCCCGTCGGCCACGTTCGACTTTGCCGTGCGGCAGCAACGCCAAGTGGGCCAGCTTCGCACCGGCAAACAGGTGGGCGGCGCCGTTTGGGCAGGCCGCGACGCAGGCTCCGCAGCCGATGCAGGCGGCAAAGTCGAGGGCCAGCTCCGCGGTGTCGTGACCCACCAGGAAATCGTCGGCATCCGGGGCCGTGCCCGCCATCACGTCGACGTGACCGCCCGCGCGAATCACAGCATCCAGCGCCCGGCGGTCCACCACCAAGTCGCGGACGACGGGGAACGCCGCAGATCGCAGCGGCTCAATACGCAGCCGCCGGATCGCTCCGAAAGCGCGCAGATGCTGACGACAAGACGGGGTATTGGGCACTGGCCCGTGCGGCACATCATTCACCGCGACACCGCATGCCCCGCACACCCCCTCCCGGCAATCCGATTCGAAAGCGATGGGCTCGATCCCCTCCTCCGACAACTGATCGTTGAGCCGATCCAGCAACTCCAGCAGGCTCATCTCGGGCGTAGCATCCGTGACGACGTAATTCTGGTACCGCCCCTGGTCTTCGGGCCCTTCCTGCCGCCAAATCTCCAGTTCAACCCTCATCGATAGTTCCTCACCTGCAGCGGCACGCTCTCGAAATACAGCGCCTCAAAGTGGCGCCGGTGATCCCCCGAGGGGGTCGTCTCCCACGCCGAGACGCTGCACCAGCGCTCGTCGTCTCGTTTGGCCTCCCCATCAGGTAGAGCATGTTCCTCACGGAAATGAGCCCCACACGACTCCTCGCGATCCAGGGCATCGCGGATCATGAGTTCCGCCAACTCCAGGAAGTCCGCGACCCGGCCGGCCTTTTCCAGTTCCTGGTTGAGCCGGTCAGCGCTTCCGCTGACCTTGACGTCACGCCAGAACTCGTCGCGCAACTCCCGGACCTGCTCCTGGGCTGTCAGCAGGCCTTCAGCACTACGCGAGACGCCACAGCCGCCGTAAAGGATCTCGCCGAGCCGCCGGTGGAAGGTGACGGGGCGCTGCGTGCCCGGGGTGGAGACGAGGCGTTCTACCCGCTCCTTCGTCTCGTCGAGCGCCGCGGCCGCCTCTGGGGCGTCGTCCCCAAGGCGCGGCATCCCAGCGCAACCGGCCAGGTAGTTCGGCAGAGACAAGGGCAGCGTGAACCACCCGTCGACGCAGGCACTGAGCAGCGAGTTCGCACCCAGCCGGTTGGCGCCGTGGTAGTTGTTGCTGGCTTCTCCGCCCACGAACAGTCCGGGCACCGAACTCATCTGGTTGTAGTCACACCACAGCCCACCCATGGTGAAATGGGCCCCGGGGGCAATCCGCATCGGTTCCTCATAGGGATCCTCGCCGGTGGCATCGGAGTACATTTCGAACAGGTTGCCGTAGCGTTCCGCAATCACGGGCTTGCCCAGCCGGGCAATGGCATCCCGGAAATCGAGGTAGACGGAGTTCTTGAGCGGCCCCACCCCACGACCCGCCTCTATCTCGGCGCGCGCTGCCCGGGACGCGATGTCGCGGGGCGTAAGGTTGCCGAACGCCGGATAGCGCCGCTCCAGATAGTAGTCGCGCTCCGCTTCGGGAATCTCCCCCGCCGTCCGTTCGTCGCCAGGCGTCAACGGCACCCAAATCCGGCCGTCGTTGCGCAGCGACTCACTCATCAACGTGGTCTTCGACTGCCAGTGAGACGACACGGGCAGCGCCGTCGGATGGAATTGGATGAAGCTGGGGCTGGCGAAATAGGCGCCGCGGCGGTGGGCCCGCCATGTGGCGGTGGCGTTGGAGTTCATGGCCAGCGTGGAGTGGAAGTACACCGACCCGTAGCCGCCGGTGGCCAGCACAACGGCGTGCCCGGTATGCACCTGAAGCTCGCCAGTGACCAGATTTCGGGTAACAATCCCCTGGGCGCGGCCGTCAGCAACGATCAGGTCTAACATCTCGGTGCGCGTGTGGAGCCTCACGGTGCCGCGCGCCACCTGCCGCAGCAGCGCCTGGGCACCCGCGATCTGCAACTGTTGACCGGTCTGGCCGCGCGTGTAGTAAGTCCGCGACACCTGAACCCCGCCGAAAGAACGGGTGGCCAGCTGGCCGCCGTACTCGCGGGCAAAAGGCGCGCCGATGGCGCTCATGTGATCGATCACGCGCACTGATTCCTCGGCCAGCCGCCACACGTCGGCCTCCCGGCCACGGAAGTCGCCGCCCTTGATGGTGTCCGTCACGAATCGCGTCAGCGAGTCGCCATCTACTTTCCGGGCCCGGGCCGAGTTGATCCCGCCCTGCGCGGCAACGCTGTGAGCGCGACGCGGTGCGTCGTGAAAGGTGAAGCACTCGACGTTGTAGCCCAACTCCCCCAGAGCCGCAGCGACACCCGATCCTGCGAGGCCCGTCCCGACGACGATGACGGTGTACTTTTTGCGGTTCGCCGGGTTGACCAGCCGGTACTCCGCTTGGCGGCGTGCCCAGGCGGTGCGGGGATCCCCGTCGGGAACGTGTGCATCCAGCGTCGCGGCCGGGGGCATCGGCGGCACCTGCGCGGGGCGGGGCCGGTTTCTCGTGAGGATGTTCATCGGATCACTCCTGCCAGCACCAGTAGTGGGATCAGGGCATTTCCGGCCACGATGGCGAGAGCCAGCAGCCCACCGATGGCGGCCCAGACCTGGCGGAACCGACGCCCCGTGGCTCCCAGATCCTGCAGCAGGGTCCGCCAGCCGTGTTCAATGTGGAGGCCGATGACCACCATCACCAGGGCATAGAACAATGCCATCCAGGGCCTGGAGAAGCTGGCCACCAGGTTGGCGTAGGCGTGCATGTCGGGGTCAGGATGCCGGAAGGATTCGGAGGCCAGGGGCCCGCCGAGGGTCAGATCGCTGATGTGGACCAGCACGAAAGCGAGGATCAACAATCCCCCGGGCAGCATGAAAGCCGCCGCGCGGGGGTGGTAGCCGCGGAGCCGCCGTCGATGTCGGCCGCGGCTCATCCTGCCGCGCGACCACAGGGTGATGGCGGCACCCACATGCAGCAGCAGCGATCCGGCTAGGACGATGCGCAGCGCCCACAACACGCTCTTTTTCGGCACGAACGGATAGCCCACTTCCCGCAGCCACACCGCGTAATGGTTGAAGGCATCTGCGCCGGAATAGACCTTCAAGTTCCCGAACAGATGAACCGCGACAAACCCGACGAAGATGATCCCGGTGACGGCCATCGTCTGCTTCAACGCAAAATTGGATAGAACGCCATGCCGCGTCCCTGATTTCTTGTCCACCGTCGCTGTGGCCATGTCTCCAGCGTAACCGAGAGGGCAGGTGCGCCGTGGGGCGGTGTCGGTATTTGCTGTGCGGCTGCCGGGCAGCCCCCTGCGGGCGTGATATCTAAAATCGTGGCCATGGGCTTGGATGTTCGGGAGATCTCCGCAGATACCCTCCTGGATGAGCTGACGCCCAAAACCCTCCTCGTCTTCCCTGATCGGGCCGGGGTGCTGGCCCGCTTCGGCACGCCGGGCTCCGGGCATTGGCGCGTGACCCTCTACTTCGCGGACGACACGGAACACCGCGTCCCCCGCATTTCCGGGCAGCGGCCCGTCGGCGAGGTCGCTGCTACCCTGGCCGCTGAAGCCCTCGTCGGCGCGTATCAACTCCCCAGCGGCACCGTTCGCAAGATCCAGGGCCGCCGGAGACAACGAACCGAACTACTCGTGGCATTACTGGCGTTCACCTTGTCGCTGGCGATGTTCGCGGCGACCTGCGGCGGGGTTATCCCTGCATCAGCCGTGGACGCTGTGCTGCGCTGGTCGTTGATCACGCTGGTCGCCGCCGTCCTCTCCGCGGCGGACTGGGCCAAGCTTCACTTCAGCAAGCGGGGCACTAAGCTCTCGACCGGCAAACCCGAGAGCGTCCGATTCGAATCACGGCATCTGCTGTACGGGTTCGCCGAACTGCGCCCGGCGCGGGAACCCGACGAAGACCCGCACACAATCGTCGACGAGGTCAAAGCCGAATATGGCAAGCTGCTCAGCGACATCGCCTACCGCATCGAATACCCAGCGCTCTTCGATGCCCGCGAACCACTCACCGAGAGACTCACGCTGGCCCTGTTCGACTGGGATTCCGAGCCAGGCCGCGCCGATGCGACGGAGCTGTCGGCGCTGGCGAACACCATCCGCTCCGCCTTCCAGGCTGCGCGTGAGCACGCCGAGCGCATCGGTATGCGGCACTTTCCCGCTGAGGTCCGGGACCAGGCGGCCACGGCTCTGCAAACCGCCAAAGTAGCCGGCGACCCGTCGGCCACGGCGGCGGAACGCAGCACCGCGCTGCAGCACACCATCCGGCTCCTTGACGCCCTGGCCCTCAACTACCTGCTGTCCCCCGCAGAAGCCAACGAGGCGTTGGTCGGCGGAGAGTTGAAACAACTCCCCGGCAGGCTGTCATGACGGCGCCCTGGAGTGAGGTTCCGCTGAGCACCCCATGGGCGGAGCTGACGCCTTGCACACTGCTGATCTATACCGATGACCGCTCCCGCCTCGTACGCGCCAGGATCTACCGGACCCGGGGCACTATCGAAGTGAAACCACCGCGAACGGGACTGCGGCGTCGCCCCTCATGGCTGCTCGACCACGATGCCGCGGTCGATGTCTTAGCCCACCGGCTGCTGGGTCCCCAGGCCCGTGCCATGTTGTTACCTCCCCTGGTGAAACCGTCAGGAAGCGGGATCTTCCGCCGGTGGGCGACCGCACACGAGTTCCTCGACCAAGCCACGCGGGGAGTGAGCCCCAACGAGGCCCACGCCTATGCGCTAGCTATCGAACGAGGGGAACCCTGGGCGGGCAACCTTCCGGCGGCCTCCGGCTCAAACCCCAGCGCCAAGGTGGCGAGCATCCGCGACGACTACACCCGGCTCCGCCTGGATCTGCTTTATCGGCTGGAACGGCCTGCCCTATTCGATCCCAGCGTGGCGGGCAGCGAAAGCAGCGCGGCTGGCTCGGCGCGCAAGCACCGAGGGGGAACGGGCCGCCGCCCTTCACCAAGTGCAACGCATCCTGGATGCGCTGGCCCTGTATTACCTGCCGCGGGCGGCCGAACTGCATGCCCTTGACGCCCCACCAGATGACCAGGCTTAGCCCCGCACCCCTCGATTTCACGTAACCGCCGCAAAGGGAGTATCGTTTGCCTTCGCGCAAGCACCACTAGCTCAACTGGCAGAGCAGC
>JAUNKK010000006.1 GCA_030532825.1 Propionibacteriaceae bacterium | reverse complement strand
TCGCCATGCTTCATTATCCCACCAAACCATAAAGCTATTTAAACGCCACGCCACTGGGTGGATGATCGCACACGAAGTAACGGACGGAGAGCCACATGGATGGAATGAACATCGTCGAAGGTGACTTAGAATACGTTGCCAGCACATTGGACAACACTGGTCAGGACATCGCCGATGTAAGCACGAGCAAGGACCTAGCTGAGGCTCCGGAGGCGATGCCTGGCTCCACATCTGCCAGCCAGGCGATTCCTGACGCCGGGCAAACAACCGACAAGCGGCTGCGGGCCTTGTCCGAGAAATACTCCGACCTTTCTCGGCACGTCACCGACACGGTGCAGGAATACCAGGCCAACGAGGACAACTTGGCGCGCGAGTTGGCTGAGCCCGACCGTTACTGGGCCGGCGGCTCCCCAGACGGCATCGAAACGAGGTCCCTCAGTACAGATCTAAAGTCAAGGATGGGATGAACATGGTTACCTGGAGCGACATCGAGAAATGGGATCCGGCCAACCTCATCTCGGCCAGCCAAAACCTATCCAACACCCGAAAGTCATTGTTCGAAGCCTGCCGAGCATCGGCTGACGCCTCAAAGGGAGTGCAGTCGACTGGCGATGCTGTGGCCGCCATGCAAAGCGCCATACAGGGCGCCAACGAAGGGCTCAGCAAAGCGGTGGGTGATGTTGCCGAGCTGATGATGGCCACATCCGAAGCAGCTGATGGCGTGTGGGATGTACAAACGAAGGTTCTGGAATGCCACAACTTCGTAGCTGAGTACCCTTATCTCACAATCAATGACGACGGGAGCGTCCACTGGGTCGCACAAATACCCACAAACCCTATTGACACGCCAAGCCTCGATTTCTCAGGTTTCCGATCGACGAGCGTCACAGAAGCTGCTATAAACCTCTTAGGGGGCGGGGGCATGATCGACGGGCTTTCATCAGCGGGCCCGGTCGGCGCCGCGGTGGAAAACATGGAAAGAAAACAAAAAGCCCAGGCACTGGCTAAACTCATTGAGGAGGCCATCAACCGCGCTGTTGAAGTCGACGAAGCTTACGCGAAACGACTAAACGCCGTGACCGATGGCACCTATGAATGCACCGAGTCGCCTTACGACAACTCCCAGGGACTCCCGGATCTGCCTGAAGAGGACTGGTCACCCACCGAAGTGTCGACTTGGTACAACTCCCTGACCGAGAGCGAACGCCAGGAACTCATCCGCAACCACCCAGACGTCATCGGCAACCTCGACGGCATCCCGATGAGCGCGCGCGATCAAGCCAACAGGATTCGCCTCTTGGGCGAAGATGGCGCCGGCGGGGAACCCGGGCAGGTTATCAAGGACGCCGAACAAGAGCAGCGTGAGGCACTTGAAAGCGGTGACAAAGATCGGATTCATCACGCCAACCAAAAGCTGCAGGACTTGTACAGGCTGGAGGAAATGATCGAGGAACAAACCGACGCCAACGGTGAGCCTCTCCATCTGCTCACACTCGATGCTTCCGGCGAGCATGACGTCCGGGCGGCCGTCGCAACGGGCGATGTCGATCGTGCGGAAAACGTCTCCACCATGGTACCCGGGATCGGCACCACCGTTCGCGGAGGGATAGGCGGCTTGATGCACAACGCAGAGACCCTGCGCAGTAATGCCGGCTATGGCGACACCGCCGTCGTGGCCTGGGTCTACGATACACCTCCCGGCGCCGGAGAATGGGACGCAAACGGCAGCCAAACTGACATCACGACGACGGACGTGGCCGACAGGGCGGCTCCCGACCTCAATAGTTTCCAAGAGGGGATACACGCCTGGCATCAGACGCAAGGCCATGACCCCCGCATAACCACCACGGGCCACTCCTACGGTTCTCTCACAGGGGGTACGGCAGCCATGACTGCCAAAGCCGGCATGCTCGACGGCATCACACTGTATGGCTCGCCAGGAGCACGTGCCGATAGTGTGCATGACTTCAACGTCCCCGAAGGTGAGGTGTACACCTCAAACAACACGTGGGACTTCGTCTCCGGGCTCGGACTCGACGGGGACTTCGGGCCTGACCCGCACACTCTTGATGGGGTGCGACACCTCAACAGCGACCATGGGGGCCACAGCGATTACTGGGACAATCCAGAATTCGCCGAGGATGCTGGCCAGGTCGCGGCGGGCGAGGATCCGAGCATAGATCGTTAAAGACGACCGAACGGGCCAGAACAACTAGCCCAAAGCTGCGTGGCCACCTCAGGGACCTGAACGAGGTGGCCACACCAGTCCTTTGAGCATCTTCGCGCTACAGCCCGACCCGGCATGGCGCTCCGTCCGCGATAGGGCAGGTTGCCGAGGGAGCGGGCCCCAGCCACCCGATGGCTTCCATCAGCCGTAGGTGTCCCGCGGGCCGCGGCCTTGGACGGAGCGGCGGCCCCGCTTCCAGCTGGGTGCGCGCGGACCCAGGATCTCAACCCGCCGGATGGCCGCGTCACCTAGGGCGTGGTTGAGTTTTTTCACCAGCGGCCCGGCGCTGAACTTCATGGCGGAGGCCCACGCCGTGGAGTCGCATTGGATGGTGAGTACCCCGTCGTGGAACTCGACCGGGGTGGAGTGCTCGGCGTTGGCGGCACCCACCAGGCCCGGCCAGTCACGCAACACCATCGCCAGCGAAATCTGCCGCTGCCAGCCGCGGCGCCGCGACACCGACTCCAGAACGCTGCCGATCAGCTGCGGATCGCGGTCGTCCGGATGGGCACCGGAGCGCTGTTCGCCGGGATTACGACGCCGTTTCGGCACCTTCGGGGGCGGGGCGACGGGGTGTGGTAGGAGCGGCGCCGTCCGGGCCGTCTGGTGGGCGATCTCCGAGGCCAAGTCCAGGCCCGTCGGATCGTAGGGTTCGTCCGGGCTGTTCAGGTCAGGCGACTCCGTCATCCGGCACCTCCTTCGCCTCCTCCTGAGCGGCCGACTCCGGTTCGCTGGGGTCGCGGTCCTCGGCTGAGGTGACGGCACCGGCCGCCACGCGGAAACGCCGGGCCGACGGGAAATCGGGCACATCGGCGCCGACGGCGGCGGTGATCAACACCTGCTCGGCATCGACGACGGCCCCGGCTAGGCGCTCGCGTCGGGAAGTGTCCAGCTCGGCGAACACATCGTCAAGAACCAGCACCGGTTCGATACCATCGGCACGCACCAACGCGAACCCACCCAGCTTCAATGCCAGCGCCAACGACCACGACTCGCCATGCGAGGCATAGCCCTTCGCCGGGAGGGGCCCGATGCCGAGGTCAACGTCATCGCGCTGCGGCCCGACCAGCGTCACCCCGCGAGCGATCTCGTCGCGCCGCCGCTCGGCCATGGCCGCCAGCAGCCGTGCCTCAAGGGTGGTCCGCACCGCGTCGACGGGGATGTCAGCCAGGTCCAGCGACGTCTTGTAGTGCGCGGAGATCTCATTGTTGACGGGCGCGATGCGCTGATAGGCCTCGGCGGCGTGCGGGAGAACGTCGGCCAGGGTATCGAGACGCGCGTGAAGCAGCTCCGCGCCGATCCGCGCCAGCGCCTCGTTCCACGCCTGCAGCGTCGTCTCCTCATCGCCTGCAGCGACGCGCGTCGAACGACCGGACATGGCCTTCAAAAGAGAATTGCGCTGCTTGAGGATCTTCTCCAGATCCGAACGGACGCCAGCCATCCGCGGCCAACGCGTCACGACGAGCGTGTCGAGCCAGGCTCGCCGGTCGGAGGGATCGCCGCGGACGATGGCCAGGTCCATGGGCGAAAACACGACGGTGCGCAGCGCCCCGATGAGGTCGCGGGGCCGAGGCAGGGGGGCGCGGTTGAGGCGGGCGGTGTTGCTGCGGCCATGAGCGACCTCCAACTCCAGCGTGATGAGCCGGTCATCGTCGCGGCTGGCCTGCACCTTCGCCCGAAGCACCGCAGACTCGGCGCCCGCCCGGATGAGGGGCGCCGTCTGGGAGACACGGTGGGAGGACATCGTCGACAGGTACTCGACGGCCTCCACCAGGTTCGTCTTGCCCTGGCCGTTTGACCCGACGAACACGTTCACGCCCGGGAGAAGGTCCAATTCGGCCGCGGTATAGTTGCGGAAGTCGGTAACCGACAGGTAGGTGACGAACATCGTGACCGATCCTAGTGCCGTGCGTCTGGGATTCCTGAGTGGTTGCGTGTCCTGGCGGCGCCTCACGGCGTTGTCCTCGACCCGCGTCACTGCCAAGTAGCACTTCGCTCGTCGGCCCCAGATGCATCCACCTCGGAACCCGCACATGTCGAAGGACCTCGGGCACCCGACACTAGTCCCTGGCTGGCTGGATGTGCCCAGGTCGGGTAGGCGGCACGTGGCGGTCAGACCAGCGGAAACGGGTCAGCTAGGCAGGCGCATCAGCATGATGACGTGACGGTAGTCGAGCAGCTGGTCGCCGTCGATAGTCGCCAGACCGGTGATTAGGCACGGCTTGCCGGGTGCCGTGAAGGAGAAGTGCGCATAGGGGGCGTCGACGGCGCCGAGGGCATCCAGCAGGTAGTGCGGGTTGAAGCCCGCGGCGTCGATGGATTTCTCATCGCCGACGACCTCGACCTGCGCCTCAATGGCCTCGGAAGCGTGGGCCTGGTCGCCCGTCGCGGCCTCAAGGGCGATGTGGTCGTCCTCAATGATCATGCGCACCGGCGTGTTGCGCTCCGCGACGAGGGACACGCGCTTCACCGCGGCCAGCAGGTCAGCCGTGGGGACGCGCACCGTCACCGTTCCGACGACATCCATCAGGTGCCGGACCTTCGGGAACGCCTGGTTCAGCAGCCGGGTGGTGGCCTCGCGTCGGCCACGGGAGCCCTCGCCGATAAACCCGGCGAGCCCCTCGCCCTCCGACTCGGTGGTGGACAAGGACACGGTGACGGTCTTACCGGAGGTCAGCGACTTGGCGGTGTCGGCCAGCACGCGACCCGGCACCAGCACCGCACCCTCAATGTCGGGCGACGACGGCTGCCAGGTCAGCTCCTTCAAGGCCATTCGGTAGCGGTCGGTGGCCAGCAGCGACAGCTGGTCGCCGTTGATCTCGACGCGCACCCCCGTGAACACATTCAGCAGTTCGTCGCGGCCGGCGGCGATCACCACCTGGCTCACGGCCTTCTCGAACACGTTCGCATCGACCAAGCCTGTCTGAGTGGGCATCTCCGGCAGCGTCGGGTACTCGTCAACAGGGAGGGTTTGCAGGCTGAACCGCGCCGACCCGCACGTCAACTCGACCTGCGTGTGGTCGGCGACCATATCGACGGGCTTATTCGGCAGCGAGCGCGCGATCTCGTTCAGCAGCCGCCCCGACACCAAGACGGTGCCCTCATCGGTGACCTCAGCGGGCATCGTCACCTGCGCGGACGTGGTGGAATCGAAACTAGAGAGCGTGACCTCGTCACCTGCGGCGTTGATGAGCAGACCCGCCAGGATCGGGGCGGTGGGACGGTTCGGGAGGCTACGGGCCACCCAGGCAACGGCGTCAGCCAGAGCGTCGCGTTCCACTCGGATCTTCACTTCATCCCCTTCGCGTCTGATACCAGCCACCACGGCGTGGTCGCTTGTCAGCATACCGGTAACCCTGCTGTCCGAGGCGGATTAAAGGCCTCTCCAGAAGGATTCAATCCAGCGAGCCATACCCGAGCCCATCCCAAGGAGTATCACTCGGCGGCGACCGCGGTCAGCACGTTCATGCGGGCGGCGCGACGGGCCGGGCCGATGGCAGAAATCACCCCGACGATCGCCGCCGCGGCAACGAAGGCCGCTAGCTGCCACCACGGAATGGCCAGGATGGGGATATCGGGCAGCACCGTCACCAGCGCATAGCCGAACACCAGACCCAATACCACACCCAACAGCGACCCAAGTACCGCGATCACCACTGCCTCCAGCCGCACCATGCGCCGCAACTGCCGCCGGGTGAGGCCGACGGCACGCAGCAAACCAATCTCACGGGTGCGCTCCATGACCGACAACCCAAGGGTGTTGACGATGCCCAGCGCAGAGATGATGACCCCCAGGGCTAGCAGGGCGTAGATGATGGCGAACAGCGTATTGAACTGCGCCACCCGCGCGTTGGCGTATTCGGCGTTGTCGGTGACGACCACCGTCGGCTGGTCGGCGGTGGCGTCGAGCAGGCCCTGCCGGACGCTGTTCGCATCAGCCCCCTCCGCAACGCTGACCTTGATCATGGCGAAACGCGTGGGGTTCCCGACCCTGTCGAAGGTCTCTTGGTTGGTAACCATCTTGGCCAGCGGCGGCGGGGCATTCTCGCCGTCGATAATGCCCGTGACGAGCAACTCGACGGGGGCACCGTCGAGTCCCGGCACCTCGAAGGTCTTGCCCAGCGGAAGATCGAGATCCTTAGACAGCTGGTAGTCGATCAGCACCGACCCGCCCGTCGAGTTCAACTGCCCTGCCAGCACATTGACAGCGTTTCCCTCCGTGACACCTTCCGGTGAGGTGCCGGTGATCATCACGGGCTGCTCCCGGCCAAGATCAAGCATCGCCTGTGAATACGTCCACACCGATTCGATGCCCGGAACCGCCTGAATCTGGTCGAGGTCGGCGGCGAAATACCGGAAGTTCACCGACGACAACACGAAATCGCCACGCTGGGTTTCCGTGAGAGAGTTGCGCACGGACGTGGTGGTGGACTGCGCCAGGATCGCGATGGTGGACACCAGCGCTAGACCGATCATCAGTGTCGCCGCCGTCGCAGATGTGCGACGGGGCTGCCGGGACGCGTTACGGGTGGCTAACTTGCCGATCTCCTTGAACATCGCACCGTTGATGACACCCGCCAACCACAGGATCGGATGCCCGACGGTCGCGGCGGCGAGCACCACCCCGACCAGCAGCGCGGCGGCGCCACCACCCACCCACCACAGCGGCTTCGGCACCTCCAGCCACAACCCACAAATCAGCACGGCAGCCCCCAGCTGCACCAGCGCCAGGCCAAACCAAGCGGGCAGACCCAGGGCCTCTGACACCTCCGACTCAGTTTGCGCCATCGCCTCGACGGGACGGGTGCGCGACGCCCTGCGAGCCGGGACGATCGCCGCCACCACCGTCACCAGTAGAGCCAGGACAATGCTGGTGACGACAATCTGCCAGGTCAGTTCGGGCTGTGCCTCACCCAGGCCAATACCGAATCGGCTCATCGTGATGTTAAGACCCCACACCAGACCGTATCCGGCGCCGACACCAAGCACCCCACCCAGCAGTCCGACGATCGCGGCCTCCAGCAGCACCGAACGCATCACCTGGGAGCGTTTCGCGCCGATAGCGCGCAGCAACGCAAGTTCCCGACTGCGTTGCGCCACCAGGATGGAGAAAGTGTTGAGAATCAGCAGGGAGGCCACCAGCAGCGCGATACCAGCAAAAACCAGCAGGAAGATGTTGACGAAACCCAAATTTGCGCCAAGCTGTTGCTCCACATCGTCGGCAAGCTTTTCGCCCAAGGCGGCGTTCAGGCCCTCGGGCAGCACCTCGGCGACAGCGGCCCGGATGACTTCTTGGTTGCGTGACTGATCGGTTTGGACCCAAACCGAGGTGTAGAGGTCCTCGCCCTCGACCGCCAGTCGCTGCATCTCCGTCAACGTGAAGAACTGGTATGTCGCCCCGGCCGTCGCGCCCTGCCCGAAGGTCGCCGTACCGACGATCCGGTAGGCCTTGATGCCGTCATCGGGCGTAGCTATGCGCAGCGTCTCACCGATGCTGTAGCCCCCACGCGTCAGGGTGCTGGGATCGATGGCTACCTCATCGTCGGCTTCCGGAACGCGGCCCTCAATGATCCTGGCGCCGGTCAGACCACCCACAGCGGGGGTATCGATGTAATTGATGGCAATGCCAGGCGTGCCCGTGAGCGATAGGACCCGATCGTTCTTGTCGAGGGCGTATAGGTCGTTCGCGCTGACCACAGGTGAAGCCTTGACGACCCCGTCGACCGCTGTGATCTCGTTCAACGTCTCCGGGCTGATAAGAACCCGAGCCGTGGAGATACCCCGGGTGACGCTGCTGGCGTCGGAGCTAGAAACGACAACGTCGCCTAGGGCCGATTTCAGGATCTGCTGGAACGAGGAGTTCAGCATGTTGGTGAACATCAGCGATCCGGCAACAAAGGCCACGCCCAGCACGATGGACAAGGCGCTGAGCAGCAGCCGCAGCTTACGGCCGAGTAGTGATTTCCAGGCAGCACGCAGCATGTCTCACTCCAAGAGGGCGCGGCGAGCCGCGGTGGATTCGACCTCGGGCACAGCGTCGTCGGGGCTTAGATGCGAGGGCTCGAACCCGCCGTCGCGGAACACCGTGCGTTCTGGCCTGGATGGCGTGATCTGACCGGCGATGGAATCTCCCCGGTCAGACCGAGTGGGGGTCGCTTGATCCTGCGTGTCGTCGCGTTCCGGCAGGACAGGAGGCGACGGTGTCGATACGGGCGACTCATCACCGGGACGCGCAAAGAACACATGGTCGGCTGCGGGTGGCTCGGGGTCAGCCGGAGGAGAGTCATTGCTGGGGGAAGGCGCCGAGGCCTGGCGCATCGGCGTTTGCCGTGCCGGAGTCTCGGGCGACGATGCGGCCACCAGAGGCGCGGTGGCACGCTGCCTCGGGTAGATGCGTGATACAGCATGCAGCAGGTCCTCCTGCGTTGCCCCGCGGATTTCTTCGACGATGCGGCCGTCGGAGATAAAGACGGCACGATCGGCGTAGCTGGCGGCTAGGGCGTCGTGAGTGACCATCACCACCGTCTGGCCAAACTCGTCGACGCTGCGCCGCAGGAAGTCCAGCACCTCGGCGGCGGAGGTGGAATCGAGGTTGCCCGTGGGTTCGTCCGCGAAGACAATGTCGGGTCGGTTCATGAGGGCTCTGGCGCAGGCGACGCGCTGCTGCTGGCCACCCGACAGTTCAGCGGGTTTGTGGTTAAGGCGCGAACCTAAGCCAAGTACCGCGACAATACGGTCAAACCACTGCTGGTCGACGCGTTTGCCCGCGATCGTCACGGGCAGCACGATGTTCTCCTTGGCCGTCAGCGTTGGCACCAAGTTGAAGGCTTGGAAGACGAAGCCGATGCGTTCGCGGCGCAGCTTCGTCAACGGCGTATCCCGCAAGGTTGCTGTGTCCACGTCTCCGATGAACACGGATCCCGATGTGGGGGAGTCAAGGGCAGCCAGCAGATGCATCAACGTCGACTTGCCTGAACCCGAGGGGCCCATGATGGCAGCGAACTCTCCGTTGGTGACCTCGAAGTCCACATCGTCTAGGGCAACCACTTGTGTCGACCCAGAGCCGTAGGTCTTCCGTAGCTTTACTGCGCGGGCTGCAATCGTCACGACTTCAAGCTACCCGGAACCTCAGGTGGATGGCTTCCACAGTTCCGCGTGCCGTGAGTTTGAAGAACTTGATGTAATTACATCTTAGTATCCGTAGTAACGCCTGTGGATCCTGTGGATAATGATTAAAACCCCTAGTCAGAGTTCGATTCGGGGTGTGGAAGGGCTGTGGAAGGGTCGAAAACTACACGGGGAGGATTTGTGGGATAGTCCGGGGACTTCAGCCGTTCACTGACGAATCCACGGTCATCACACAGCACCTGTGGACAACACACGCTGCGCGAACGCCTCACCGTGGCGCGATGGCATCGCGACGCAGCAGGGTCCCAGCTAGGCCGGGACGCTGCGGAGGTGATCAGGGTTCAGGGATCAGTTCTGCTTGATGCGGTTGGTGAGCTCAGTCACCTGGTCGAATAACTGGCGATCTTCGCCCATCTTGCTGTCGATCTTGCGCACGGAATGCATGACGGTGGTGTGGTCGCGACCGCCGAACCGGGAACCGATCTTCGGCAGCGACAGGTCGGTGAGTTCCCGACACAGATACATCGCGATCTGCCGGGCGCGCGCGAGGGCGGCTACGCGGCTGGCTCCCGTCAGGTCCTCAGCGGAGATGCCGAAGTATGCGCAGGTGGCCTCGATGATGGAATCGGCGTCGACCTGGACACCGGTGCCTTCGGGCATCAGGTCGAGGAGCACCTGTTCGGTCAGCGCAATGGTGATTTCTTGCTGGTTGAGGCTGGCCAGCGCCGCGACCCGCGTCAGCGCGCCCTCCAACTCTCGAATGTTCGTGGGGATCTTGGAGGCAATGAGTTCCAGCACCTCCGTGCCCGCGGTCAACCGCTGCCATGCGGCTTTTTTGCGCAGAATCGCGATGCGCGTCTCCAGGTCGGGGGGCTGGATGTCGGTCATCAGGCCCCACTCGAAGCGCGACCGGAGCCGAGGCTCTAGCGCCTCCAAGAGCTTCGGCGGGCGATCGGAGGACATCACGATCTGTTTTTGCGCATTGTGCAGCGTGTTAAAGGTGTGGAAGAACTCTTCCTGGGTCTGGATTTTCGCTTCCAAGAACTGGATGTCGTCGACCAGCAGCACGTCGACGTCTCGGTACGCGCGCCGGAACTCAGCGGTGCGGTTGTCCGAGATCGCGTTGATGAAGTCGTTGGTGAGCTCCTCCGTCGAGACGTAGCGCACCCGCAGCGTGTCGTAGTAGCTGTGCACGTAGTGCCCGATGGCGTGCAGCAGGTGCGTTTTCCCCAGGCCGGAGGGGCCGTAGATCATCAAAGGGTTGTAAGCCTTGCCGGGTTGTTCTGCGACGGCGGCTGCGGCGGCATGCGCGAATCGATTGGAGGAGCCAGCGACGAAAGACTCGAAGGTGTAGCGGGGATTCAGCTTCAGATCAGCGTTCGGGTTCGCGGAACGATGCTGCCGCGCGTCCTCGTCGAACAGCGATGCCTGCGGCCCGGCAGGGGGCTGGGGGGTTACCTCGATGCGGAGTGAGTCATCGATCATGAACGCCAGATACGTGCTGTATCCCGTAGCCAGGCTCAGTTTCGACTCGATCTCGGTGCGTAGCTTCGACTCAATGCGTTCACGGGTGGTCTCGTCGGCGACGGCGAGCATCAGGGTGCTGCCGTGGACGGCGATGGGCTTGGTGCGTCTGAGCCAGGCGCGGGACGAGATCGGAACCTCGCTCACGACCTGCTCCCACAAGGCGTCCAGATCGGACGTGGGAGACACGGACACGAGCGACTCCTTCCCCTCACTAGCCGTTTTATCCCAGCTAGGCTCGATTTCCACACAGTTGTCCACAGCAGGGTATAACTCCCCCCACCAAGGACGGCGGCCCCCGGTCACTGTGGATAAGCAGCCGCGTACCTCCCGAAAACTAGTGCCCAAACAGGGGTTCCGCAAGGTGGCTATGCCGTCCGATTGGACTTACAACGGTGTGATTTACACAGGCAGGGTGTCCGCACCGCTGCTGGCGGGGATGGTTTGTGGAAATCGCGTATCACCACGTATCGTTGGACAGCCGCTGCCCGTGGGTGCGGTTGCCCTCGCGGGCCCTGAGTTCGAAATCACTAACGGAGTCATCGTCATGAGCAAGCGCACTTTTCAGCCGAGCAACCGCCGCCGCAGCCGCACGCACGGCTTCCGTACCCGCATGCGGACCCGCGCTGGCCGCGCCATCCTGAGTGCCCGGCGTCGCAAGGGTCGCGTGGAACTATCCGCCTGAACCGGTTGTGCTGCCCCGCGCCCGGCGGCTCCGTCGCTCCGGTGACTTCACCGCGACCTTCCGTCAGGGCTCGCGGGCCGGTAGCCCCAGTGTGGTAGTGCACGTAGCCGTCGGTCGAGACGATCCATCCGAGGCGACTCGGGTGGGTTTTGTTGTGTCCAAGGCCGTCGGTAATGCTGTTGTGCGCAATCGCGTCAAACGCCGCTTGCGGCACCTCGTGATCGGGCTGCCCAGCCCCGCGGCGGCGGACATCGTGGTGCGGGCTCTGCCCCCGGCTGCGACGGAGCCCGGCCGTTTGGTTTCGGACCTCCAGTCCGCGTGGGGACGAGCCTTCGACAAGGCGATGGGTAAACGGGCGACGTGCTGAAGTATCCGTTGCTGTGGTTTATCCGGGGCTGGCGCAGGTTCGTATCCCCGCTGTACGGGAACGTCTGCAAGTTTCATCCAACCTGCTCCGCCTATGGGGAGCGAGCCGTCGAGTTCCATGGGGGCCTCAAGGGGGCGGCCTTGACGGTGCACCGGATCGTGCGCTGCCACCCGTGGTCCATGGGCGGAATCGAATATGTACCTGGAACTCCCGAGGCCGCCGACTGGGCTCGGGAGCAAGAAATGGAGGCCCGGGAGTCCGCCGGGCAGAAGGTGTCCTAGATGATCGACCTGTTGGTGTCCCTGTCTATCTGGGACAGCATTTACGGTGTGCTGTCCGCGATGATGCAGCCCCTGTACTGGGCAGTATCAGGGATGGTGGTGCTGTTCCACACGCTATGGAGTCCGATATTCGGCAAAGACTCCGGGATCTCCTGGGCGCTGGCCATCGTGTGCCTGACGCTGGTGGTGCGGACCCTGATGATCCCGCTGTTCGTGAAGCAGATCAACTCCGCTCGGGCCATGCAGTTGCTGCAGCCGAAGCTTCAGGAGCTGCAGAAGAAGTACGGCGGCGACCGCGAGCGGGTGGCCCGCGAGATGCAGAAGCTCTATGCGGAAGAGGGGGTCAACCCGATGGCCTCCTGCTTCCCGATGCTGCTGCAGGCGCCAGTGCTGCTGTCGCTGTTCCGGGTGCTGCAAGGTGTCGCAGACAACCAAGTCCGCGGGTATTTCTTCAGAGCCAACCCCGAGCTCGTGACGTCGCTGCAGAACGCTGAACTGTGGGGCGTCGGTCTCTCGCGGCGAATCTTCCCACTGACGCCATTCGGCATCACTCAGATCGCCGGCATCGCACTGGTGGTGCTGATGGTGCTGACCCTGGTCGCCACCCAGCTGCAGAACATGGGTAAGAACATGCCGCCGGAGGCCCAGACGGGGCAAATGGCGCAGACCCAGAAGCTGATGCTGTACCTCTTCCCGTTGATGTACGCCTTCTCGTCGGTGGTCATCCCGATCGGTGTGCTCATCTACTGGTTGACTAGCAACATCTGGACCATGTGCCAGCAGTGGCTTCTCATCCGTAATAACCCGGCGCCGAACACGCCCGCCTTCATCGAATGGGAGGAGCGGATGCGCGCCCAGGGCAAGGACCCCGATGCGATCTACGCCGCGCGCGTAGCTAAGCGTCGCAAGATCAAGCGTCCCGCACCCGCGCAGAATGTCGAAACGGACGAGAACGGGCGCCGCAAGGTGGCGCGACAGCAGGTGGCACGCACGACGGTCCGGGACACCAGCGAGGACTCCGGTAAGACGGTGGTGCGTCGTCAGCCCAAGCACACCTCGCGCAAGGCGCGGAAGAAGAAATGACCTTTGCCCTGGTTGGGGCTGTTGAATCGGAGACTGGCATGAGTGAAGAGAAGGACAACGAGACGCTGCTGGCCGAGGGCGATCTGGTAGCGGACTACCTCGAAGAATTACTGGACATCGCCGACCTGGATGGCGACATCGAGAACTCGGTGTCGGCTGGGCGCGCGCACGTCGCCATCGACACCGACGACGACAGGCTCGTCGGCAAGGACGGCGAGGTCTTGGAGGCTTTGCAGGAGTTGTCGCGTCTCGTCGTGGTGACCGAGACGGGGCAGCGTTCGCGGCTGACGCTGGACATCGGCGGGTTCCGCGAGAAGCGACGGTTGGAGCTGGTGGCGTTGGCTAAGGATGCGATTGCGGAGGTCAGCGAAAGCGGGGAGCCGGTGCGCATGGCGCCGCTCAACCCCTACGAGCGCAAGATCATCCACGATGAGGTGGCGGCCGCCGGCCTGACCAGCGAGTCGGAGGGCGAGCCGCCGTTCCGGCGCGTCGTGGTGTCCAAGAAGGCCGAGGACTGACGGCAGACACGCATGTAGCAGGAGCCGGTCGGAAACCGAAGCCTGACGCTGGCCAAACGCCGAAGGGACCCCACGTACGACAGGGATCGAGTTCTGCTGAAGCCCGATCCCTGACGCTGGCAGACTCGCGACGTCAGGGCGGGGGCCTCGACAGTCAGCGCCTGCAGTCGGGCTACATGGGTACGTGATCCGGTTGGCGAGGTTGATGGGAGGCTATGCCGTGAGCGACGAGTTGCGCCGTCGATTCCCGGAAGGGGCCGCCGCGCTGGATGCCTACGCGGAGATCTTACGGACCCGAGGCATCGAGTGGGGCCTGCTGGGACCCCGTGAAAGCGACAAGATCTGGGGACGACATATCTCCAATTCGCTGGCGCTGGTAGATGTCATCGGTCAAGGCCTCGACGTCGCTGACGTCGGCTCCGGCGCTGGACTACCCGGCCTACCGCTGGCGATCTGTCGGCCGGACCTGCGCTTCACGCTGCTCGAACCGCTGCTGCGACGTTACAACTTCCTCAACCAGGCCGTCGAAGAGCTAGGGCTTGGCGACCGCGTGCGAGTCGAGCGCATTCGGGCTGAGGATTGCGACGAGGTGTTCGACGTCGTCACCTGCCGCGCCGTCGCCCCATTGGAGAAGCTCCTGAAATGGACTATTCCACTGTTTTATCCACAGGGCGGTCTGTTGGCCTTGAAAGGGGCCAGCGCCGAGGATGAGATCCGCGATGCCCACAGACTGCTGGAGCGTTCGAGGCTCACCGCGACGATCCTGCACGTGCGCGCCGCCCCCGGAGTGGCGGGAACGCGCGCCATCCGCGTAGCTGCTGCCCGATAGTGCCTGCCCGACGGGGGTGAGTCGGCCGGGTTGTGACGCTAGGTCGGTTTCGAAAGTTCGGATAGTCGTCTTTTCTTCGAGTTATCCGCAGGGTTATCCACAGCTGCGATTCTGCGTGTTCAGCGCAGGCCCGGAGGGAATCGACTCTACGGCGAGGCGACCTCGGGACGTTTCACGTGGAACGGGCCGCCTGGGAATCAGCAAGGCGTGAGGTCGGATCAATCGGCTGCCCACGGCTGAATCTGGGGTTGGGCGACCCTATCCCCGGCGTCGTGAGGGGGTGGTTGGCTCAGCTCGTCCAGGCTGCTCGCCGGGTTGCCCAGTGATCGAGGACGGGCGGCCATGCTGTCGCAGGATGGCGGCGATTCTGGCGGCTGGCGTTGCGCGCCGTCGTAAGTTTCCGATGGGCGCATCGGGACATCAACCAGGGGTCAGCACAGTCGATCGCCTTGGAGTTGACTAGGGAGTTCATCCCTTGCTGTGGCCTATCAGTGATGAACTCAATCCGCGGCACAGCCGCGTCAGCAACGCCATCCTGCTATCGCAACGCCCGCCACACTGCACCCCAGCAGTGCAGGCCATAGTCAAACAGCCGATGACGAGTCCTTACCAACTCCTGCGTCATCGGCGGATGTGAAGACTATGGGTCGCCGCGCGGATTTGCCGGTACCTCGACGAGGGGCGGCGGCCACGAAGGGGCGCAATTCTGGCCTGGGGGCGTGCTCAACCCAGGTCCTGGGCCCTAGCAGTTCTGGCCAATGGTGGTTATGCATCGGGAATGGGACTGGATCTGTCCGAAGCCCTGGTGTCGATTCCAACGACTCGCCCACCGGTATGGCCCGGTGCAGACAACCCGAGGTGGTGATTGAGTGGCGTCAAGCGGCGGAACACTTACGGGGAGGGGTTCGTGGGCACCTTGGAGCGTCGCGGGAGTCGCTAACAACCAATAGATTTATTTAGCTCTTTATCGATATATAGGGTTAGAGATTTGCTTCAGTTGCGGGGCTCGTCGCCACGCACGGGCGAGCCACAGCAACCACGGTGGCAAATCTCGGATTGGATGGGGCGGGCGCCTAGCTTGGTCAAGAGAACGATGGGGTGGGCCGGTGAGGAACCACTACGGCGAAAGTTCACTCAGCTGGGTTTCTCCAGGGTGGTTTGCGTGGAGCTGACGCGCTGCTGTTACGGCACGGGTTCGGCAGCTTGCAGACTCAAGACGCCGGAGGCCGTGTCTCCTGACCCGCGGCGGCTGGCGCCTAGCCTGTTGCTGTGGCTGCTACGTCAGGTACCCGTTTGGCTGGGGATTCGGCTGCAGCATGGAGGTGGGCAACAGCGACGATGTCCGGCGAGCTGGCGGCCGTCAACCGTGCCACGCGCCGCTACGGTACACCGCAACGGCTGCATCGGTCGGTCGTGGCCGAGTCCCTCATCCGATCGTGCCTGAAGGGAAGGGGTAGTCCTCGGGACTCAGATGGACGCAGACGCCCACACCTGGTGTCGACTGTTCGAGGTTCTTCAGCAGGTCCGGTTTTGGGGTGGCTGCTGCCGGGGGCCGACGAGCGAAGCGCTCCTTGCTGGTAGCCCAGTCCTTGGGGCTCGCCGCGAGGCACCGCCCCAGGGCGCCGCAAACCCCAAGGACTCTCGGACGCACGGCACTAGGTCCCGGCTCGCGGTGTCTGCACCCGACAGCACCATCGGCGCGGGTCGAGGTGCCGGCGTCGGAGCCGTGCTGAAGCCCCTCGCCCACCTGGCGTCGCTCCGCCCCCGGGGGACCGCGTGACCACTGAGCGGAAGCGACACCCATGCCACGGCCCCGGGCAACAGTTTCTCCTCAGGCAGTTCGTGGGTTTGCTTGGCCGTCGTCTCGGTGCTGTGACCGCCGGTCCTGCCCGGGCAGCTCAGGACACATCGTCGCCGACAACAGCCACGGGGCGGGACCGCCGACGGTTCCGGCGGACGCCGTGCAGTGTGTGGTCACTCGGCCGTGACCAGGGGACCGAAGACTCATCGCCGGAGGCACCAGGACGGGTTCCGCCGAGACTTCGGAGCACGTGGCCCGCGACTTCCCTAGCTGTGTCAGGTGTGCTCGGAGTTGCTGTCGTCGGATGGACGGAAGGCAGAGCACGGAGGACGATGTGATCTGTAGCCGTTTGAGAATGGCGATTAGGTTCCTCCCGTCGGATTCAGCCAATGAGTGTATGTGAGCAGCCAAGGTGGGAATAGTCCCGGAGTAGGTGAAGTTGATGTGAATTGCGGTTGCAAGGGCGTCACCTCTTACGACGGTGGTGGTCGACGAGCCAGGAAGACTTGGCGGCCCGCTCAGGGAGAGGCTGACTGTTGCTACCGCTCAGAGTCCCTCGTCGCCATATAGCCCCAGGCAGGCGGCGGTATTGGCGGAGTCTCCCCAATCCCAGGGGAATGCGCAGAGGCCAATGTGTGGACCACACCCGGCGATCGCTTTCCTCCAGCGGATTTGGGCCTGTGTCAGCGTTTCACGTGAAACGGGCGGACAGATCGCGGCCTCTAGGTGAACGGGCGGTGTGTTGGCGCGGCGTTGGCATGTATCTCCTCGCGCCGGGAATACCGTACGTCGTAGTCGGGCATTCAGGCGATCACTTTCGGCTGGTTAGGCATGCCGTCGCCTCAGACGCTCTGCAGCAGAACGCTCTACTGAAGCTCTAGCTGTGACTAAGGCCGCGAAGTACTTGATCCATTTGGGCCCACAGATATCGAAGGTTGCGCGGCAGAGATTGCTTGTCGCCACGTCACCGCTGGGAAGACAAGAGGGTCGGCGCCTAGTGAACTGACAAGTCGCTCGTCTTATGCACTTGAGAGGGCAATAGCTCTCCAGCCACGAAACCGGCCTGACCGCGAGAGCTCCTCGCCTGCCTTTCGGGACGCGGTAGAGGCCTGGGCGGACGCCGACACCGTAGTGGTGCTGTCGCCTAGTGGACTGTGCACCGGCTGGTTCCTAGACCGGGTCTCCGGTGTAACCTGGCCGATCGCGGCATTGAGCCACGGTTAGCGGAGTCGGGGTGCCTGATGGGTGCGGTAGTGGTGGCGGAAGAACCGGACGGCCCCCCGGGAGTCTGGAGCAGCGCGTGGCAGGGTCTGTGGCTCGCATGTTCAACCGCCACGTCGTCCGCAGAGGTCTCGACGGTGCCCGGCATCGGGGAGGCTCGGCGCTTCGAAGGTGAGGAGGTGGCTGCCTCTCGCGACGCTAATGGGCATTCCAGGCGGAGCCGTTTTACCCAGCGACGGGGGCAGCGTCTAGGAGGAACCAGTTTCGTCGCGAGATCTGCGATATCCCCGTGCGAGTGCTCATGCGAGCCTGTGACTGAAGCATCAGCCAGCGAGGGGCCTCATGCCGGGAGCGCGGGTCGGGTTTTGGCGGACTAGGAGGTGATGGGACGTGTTGGCCTCACGCTTGAGGCGGATGGCGAATGCGAGGTGAGCCAACGTTCAGTCTGCAGGTGTTTGGCACCTACTGGGTGGATTGGGCGTTTCACGTGAAACGCCTGGAATTGCGACTTAAACCCAGGGGTGCCCTACGAGGCCACTGGTTTTCGGACTGTGAAGGGGCGTAGGGGCTGAGGGCGGAAGGACGCGAGTTTGTCAGTCGGAAAGGCCACCAGATCGCAACTTCGAGACGAGCGCTGATTCACCGACGCACCGTGTCTGCGGGACGAGAACGAGCGGGAACGAGGTTGGCCAGCAGATGACGACGCTTTTTAGCAGGAAAGGGTAAAACTATATATCGATATATAGTTATAGCTGGAAGTACCTACTTGGAGCTCCCTCGGCCTGACGGGGAATGATCTCCAGCTCATTGCTCGGCTCATTGGTCGATTCCCTTCGAGGCGGGGTTGACCAAGGTTGTAGCCGTGGGCGGCCCCACCGACGGGACGCATTGGGTCCTCAGGCGGCTGGTACCGGCGCTGGCCAACCCGGCATGCCCCCTGGCGGCTTAGGTTGCCCGATCGGCTGCCCTGTTGCTTGCCTCGCATCTTTCTCCAGGCGGGTGCTGGAACCGGGCTAGGCCTCAAGGCCCGTCCTCGGCCGCTCCGCAGGACGCCGCCATGCCTCGACGGAACCTCCACGACGCCGACGCTTGGCATCTTCGCCGGGATCGAGCTGCACCACGTGGCAGCCTCACGGCAGCCTTGTCGGGTTACGGCAGAGCTTGGCGGGCCGTTGCCTGTCAGCGCCGGGAATCTCTGGCGAAGCGCGGAAGACATCTACAGTCCAGTCAAGTGCCCGAGCCATTGGGCGGCTGGATCTAGCTTGATCATGAACTCGCTTTGAGCCTTCGGGAAGCCGAGATCCTAGGCGTGCGCGACGGCCTGGTTTTCAGGCGCGACGCCGAGAGTGCAGGGAGTAGGAATTCGAGGACCTGTGGCCCCGCCTGAGCGGGTCGGTGCGTGGACGGATTCGGAGATGTTCATAGGGCGTCCCCGGGAGCCACGAGCGTGAATACCACAGCCTATTGACGCGGGGAAGACAGCTGCTGGGAAGGACCGGCCAGGGTTCTTGACACGCAGCGGACGCGGATCGCCGCAGGCGTCACCGGGGTTGCACGTGAAGTCCTCGGCGGGACGAAACCACTCGCGTCTGCTGCGTCTGGACTGTGGATGCGCAGCAGGGCCCGGACCGCCGTCGACATGGGACGTTTAGGGCAGGAACGGAGTCCGGGAATGCAGCGAGGCCGTCACCGTTAGGCTCGGCAAGGGCTGCCTCAGAGAGGCGAAGTCCCGCTTTGGCTACTCCACGGGATACCTGGCTACGTGCCGCTAAAAGACGTTGGCGGTGGTCCTGTCTTGCTTCGAGGCCCCTTGAGTTGGCGAGGGGGGCGACTCGTCATTGCCGCCAAGCGCGTTCCTCCGCAGTCGTTTGCTGAGACCCGAGTTGGGTCGGCTCGTAGGGATGGTTGCCGCAGACTTGCGCCCCCGCCGCTTGTTCGGCGTCGGCCTTTGGAAGACTTCACGTGACACGCCAACCTTCAGCGTTCGCAGTTGGGCGCTAAGCGGGCCACCCGAGACACCCTACGCCTTGAGAAGCCAAGCAAGGTTGTAACGCGGCCGTGGCATCAGGGAGGTTGACACCAGGTCGTGAGGTTTGGGCGCGCTCAAATAGGCCCTGCTAAGCACCGTGATCGCAGCTGACAGTCCGATGGACCTGCTCGGTCACCGGCCGGTCCAGTGTTGTCGTAGGTGTCGAGAAGACTCCTGGATGCCTTAGCGAGGTGGATCCAAGGGGTGCCAGGGTTGGACCATGGGACGGCAGCCGTCGGCCAGTTGGTTCGTCGATGGCTATGGGCCGAGCAGTCTGGCGTGAGCGTGCCAATGCGTCACTCCTGGGTGAGGGCGAGTCGGGTTTGCGGGTTGGCCTCACGAACAGTCCACCCCGAGGTGATGGATCCCGCTCTATCGGGATATCGGGAGCCGGGTACTGGCACCGTCGAGGCTGGTGGATGCGGAGGAACCGGCGGCGGGCGTGACGTTTGGCTAGCGCTGGCTGCGGCGCAGCCGAGAAGACACTTCGAGGCAGCGCAAGCGGTACGGATGGGTGGTTGTCTGACGACGTGAGGCACCAATGCGCTACCGGTGGGGCAGGTCAGCGGGCAGCTGCCATGGAGAGTTCGGTCTGTCTATGATCAGGCGCCATTTGCTCGCACTAGTGGGAGCTTCGGGGAAGGGCCGGCTGGGCCACGTGCGTTAGTGCCGTAGCCGATCCCCTGACATCTTGTTGGGGGGCAGGATGCTTTGGCCTTTGTGCCGGTGCGCCGTGACCTTCGTCATCATCACGGACCAGCGATTCCTAGGAGTGGATCGCCGACGGTCCCATGCCCCGTGATTCGCGATGGGAAGATGAAATAGGGATATAACAGAGCGGGACGTAACGACTTACCGTTTCACGTGAAACGGGTATCGCGCGGCTAGGCGCACGTGTGATGGGAGTCGTTAGGGATGCTCGGCTTTGAAAGCCGGCATCAGGAGGCGCCGCTGCTATGCCCTTGGAGTGCACCGTCCCATCGCCTTTTGCCGCAGCGTTTCACGTGAAACGCTGCACCGTGGGACTCGGCTATGCCTAGGCACATGATGCGTGTTCAGCGTGCGAAGCCAATTGAATGGTGCGGGGCCGTCGGTCGGCGCACTAATCCATCTTTCGCCGGTGGCGAAGTCTCGGCCTCGCATATGTCCGCGCACTTCTGCTCTAACGAAGCAAGCACCCCAAGGCGCGTACCGCGGCGCCGAGCCGATACGTCAGGAGGGTACTATTCGACCTCGTTCGGTATGGAGGGCGAGCTCGGGAGTATTGGTGCTTTTCCAGCTGCTCGCCGATCTCCTGGCCGATCTCGCTACGCAGTTGCTCGCTCGCGAATGATCTCCACCTCCTCCGCCGGGACGGGAAGGTGCCCATCGGCGAATCTGCCATCCGAGCAAGCGACTCGGAAGCCGTTCAGAGGCTCGTGGTGAGTGCGGGGCGTGGTGGCTGATTCGGACAGCTCCAACAACTATGGGTGGTTCGGGGAGGGAGTCCAAGGATCCGCTCTCGCTGCCGCGCTGAGCGGCTCCTCCGATTGCTGAGGGGAAGAACTGCATGGTGGCGAACCAACCTATCGACCGCTGCCAGGTAGCGCCTTCTCGCCTTCCATATATAACTATAAAAAGAGATATCGATAAATAGATTTAGAGAGAACTCCGGGAGGCGTGGCACGCGGCTGAGCTACTCGACGCTGCCATCGTCCGAACGAAGCCGATGAAGAAGGCGGACAGGTACGGCCGCGAGAGTCTTTCCCATCGCCTAGCCCCTGCCCCGAGACCGTGGCAAGCAAGGCTGGACGTGAATGCACTTTGCAAGTGGCGCAACTCCAGGACTCTTGCGAGCTCCGGTATCTCGCTGGGCGAAGAGTGCAGGATGTGAGCTTTGGTTGCCTAGAACCAGAGTTATACGCGTGATGCTGCGGCGGCTTTCATGATCCGAAGCAGTCTTCGTGGTGAGGCGTTTCACGTGAAACGCCGGAGTCGGCGGCGATTGACCCACCGAAAACGCCAGACAGAGGTCAGGGGGAGCTGGTGTCAACTCTCGTGGTCCTGGCAAGTTCTAGGACGAGGCTCTGCTCTAGCTATCTCTTGGACCCCATTGGCTTTGAAATGAAAAGCCCGCCGCGCCCCCTCGGACGCCAATTCGACGCTACGCCGTTAGGCGGCTAGCCGACTCGAGCTGAGGCTGCGGTTCCGGACCAAGTCCCGAGCGGCGTGACGTCCTCAGAGGACGCACCACCGCGGCTCCCGCGCTGTTTTCCCCTGCGTGAAGCGTCGCGCGAGATGTACACCGTCGCTGCTCGTTCCAAGCGGGCCGTCGTGGTGCGAGTGGCTCTTCGCTTGTATTCAAGTCACTTCACTTCGCTGCCGCTTAACCTCGGGAGTCGCCTTGGTGTTCGGGGGTCGGCTCAGGGCCCCCGGAAACTCCGCCGATTCCCGTCTCGTCCGGTGACGGGAATCCCGGCTCCCGGTCATGGTTGAGGCAACCGCCAGGCCTGGAGAACGCCGTAATCATTGGTGGCCCTGCCCGGTGGCTGGAATGGGTGACGTGGCGGAATCTCCCCACTGGCCCGTTGCCGGGCTGCCTAGCATCCGGTGCGACTCCTGGGGCACCCCGGCCAGTACTCAGACGCCACGCTGAACGAGCAGCCCCCCGGACGGGTGCGGAAGATCAGTGGGATCCCGTGGCACGAGGAGTCTGTCTCTCGTTTAGCTGGGAGCATCAATGCGGTTGCCCAGCGTGATGTGAAGTCGCGTTGCGGAGGACGGCTTCCATCGTGGTGTAAGGCGAAGGCACTGACGCACTAGGGCGGTACTGCCATGCGGCGCTAACGGAGAGAGACTGACGGGAGCTAGCGTCGTGTGTCCGAGGCTCTTCGACATGTGCGGGTTTTGGGGTGGCTGTACCGCATGGCCGATGAGTGAAGCGCCACTGGGTGGTGACGCGAGTCTTTGGAATTCGCCGTGAGGCGCCCCCCAGGACGCGCAAGCGCTAAGGTCTGTCGGACGTGCCGCATAACTTCCGGCCCTCGACGGAGGCGACTCTCCCTAAACGTCGCGATGTCAGGAAATCGCCAAGCCAGCTGGTGCAGTGTCGATGAGCGGCGCGTAACCGCCTGATCACCGGGTGTCATGGTCCTGCCGCACCCGTCACGTCACGTCATTCGCTCCAGCGCGAAGAACGTAGCCGGGCAGTTGCGAGACTGACTGCCCAAGCACGGCGACTGACCTAGGACCCCGCGCAGGGGCCTTCGGCTGGTGAAGACGCCAAGGACGGCGACCACCCCGGCTAACGGTGAGGCTCGGGCCGTCAAGGCGCTTGCCCTACTCCGACATCGGGTACCACGCAGCCGACGGGCCCCAAGGCGAGGTGATGGCGTGACTGACCGGACCAGGCCATCACTTCCCTCGCGTGCCCCTCGGGAGCGTTCCCTCGTCCGAGTGGCAAGGAGCGATGGCGCGTCGCTCGTGTCGAGCCAGGGACATCATGGTGGTGAGCCCTGACGACTCACCGCCGGAATTGCCGTCAAGCAACCGTCCCCTTGACCGTAGGGTCCATCGCCACAACGGACTCCCACAGCTCCGCGCCCCGTTGCCTTCCAGCTAGCCCCATGGGCGGGACATCGGCCTCCGGGTGTGGCATAACCTAGCGCCCTGTCATTGATAATCCGGGATGCTGTCATCGGATCGTGGCGGCACAGATCGATTGCTGGTGGGGATAGCTCGCCCCCGTCGGCCGTGGGGTCTCTTCATAACGTGGACAGTCGACGGCCTTCGCCAGCCTGCGGACAGCATGGTCTCGCTGAGGAGGGCCGCAGTGAGCCATGACAGGTTCGACGTGTTCATGGCCCTGGCATCGGCGGACCACCCCCCCGGGAGAGCATCCCGCGAAACAATTGCCCTGTTGCAGCCTCACGGTCCTCAATCGACGGGAATCGTCGGGACACCGCCCAGAGTCCGGTCGTCTGGCCGCTCCACTTCCGAGTCGCCGGGAACCGATCAGGTCCACATCTGGGATATCTCTTGGTAGCCGTGGCGGCCCAGGGCTGGCCGCTATGAGTGGTCACGCTGGGCCTCGCTTGGATTCGCCGTCCGAAGGCAGTGGGCGCTTTCGCCTCGCGCGAGCGCTGAGAGACCTGCGGTGAGGTGGCGAGGGTTCTGGGTATCGTCGACGACGGGGATGCTGGGCCAACTCGGTCACCCCGGGACTCGCAGGAAGATTCCAGCCGATGAAGCGGGCGCCACCCCGTCCCCCTGCGACCGAAAGCCCGAGACCAAGCGTTAGTGCTTTCGCCGAGCCAGTCCTACTTGGGAAGCGCACCGGATGCAGGGGACGCTTACTGGTGAACCGGGTGGTGTGTTCGCTGACCGGCTAGCGGGGCTGTGTCTCGGTGTGGGACGGTTGAGCAGCGGATCCACACCGCCCCGCTGGACCCCATCGGCTGATGGACCCAGCGGCTGATGGTGGCCGGAAACCTGGCGGCCGAAGCTCGTCCTGGTGGCGGTTGGGCGGCGCGCGCTGCGGGTGACGCCCGTTGTCACGCCCAACTCGGCATCAGTCAAACTATCGGATGACGCCAAGCTCAATGATGGTGACACTTTTGACCAAGCGTTTCACGTGAAACGCCGTGGCGGTCGTGAATCAAACACGCTGGCGGCTAAAGTTGGCGCATCGAAGGAGGACTCAATGGCTTTGTTCTTTCGTAAGCGAAAGCGTGCTCCCCAGCCCGACGTCGATGTCGAGCCGTGGAAAGACCATGCCGCCGTTTCACGTGAAACGGCCATCCAAACCCCTCCTGGGCCACGGAGGGCGCGCTTCGATCGTGAGGACGATGACTGGGACACCGACGATGAATACGGGATGGAGCAAGAAGTGACAGATTCCCCGGCACTCCCCACGCCGAAAGATCCCCGTGTCTTCGTCGTGGTGAATCAGAAGGGTGGCGTGGGCAAAACCACGACGGCCGTGAACATTGCCACGGCATTGGCCTTCGGCGGGTTAAACGTGCTGGTGGTAGACATTGATCCTCAGGGCAATGCGTCGACGGCGCTGGGAGTCGATCACGACCCCGGGACCCCGGGCACCTACGAGGTACTGCTCCGGGGAGCCCGTATCGACGAGTTGGCGAAGCAGTCCCCACACAACCCGAACCTGCATGTCCTGCCGGCCGCGATTGACCTCTCGACGGCGGAGCTTGAGTTGGTCAACGAGAGCGGTCGGGAGTCGAAACTCAAGCGGGCACTCCAGGCCTATATCGAGCAATCCGGCGTTGACTACGTGTTTATCGACTGCCCCCCGTCGCTCGGCTTGCTGACGTTGAATGCCTTGGTGGCTGCGACGGAGATCATGGTCCCCATCCAGACCGAGTATTACGCGCTGGAGGGCGTCTCGCAGTTGATGCGCACCATTCACAAGGTGAAAGGCAACCTGAATGACAACCTGGAGTTGAGCACCGTAGTCCTGACGATGTTCGACAATCGCACCAATCTGTCCCACGAGGTAGCGGGCGAAGTCCGTAAACACTTCGGCGCACAGACGCTGGAGACGGAGATTCCGCGCTCGGTGCGCATCGCCGAGGCGCCCAGCTACGGCCAAAGCGTCATCACCTACTACCCCAAGTCCCCCGGGGCCGTCGCCTATCTCAAAGCGGCGGAGGAAATTGCCAATGCAGCAGTGACCGAGGAAGGCAACTGACCATGGCTAAACCCAAGCAAAGCGGACTTGGCAAGGGGCTGGGCGATCTCTTCGCCCGGACCGAAGAGGAACCGACGCAGCCCTCGCAGAAACTGCGCGACGGCTCGTATTTTGTCGAGCTGCCCCTGGACGTCATCGTCCCCAACCCCCGCCAGCCGCGCCACGTCTTCGACGAAGACGACCTAGCGGAGCTGGCGGCTTCCATCGGTGAGTTCGGCGTGCTGCAACCGGTGGTAGTGCGCGAGGTCGAGCCGGAGCGGTTCGAGCTCATCATGGGCGAGCGACGCTTCCGCGCCTCGAAGCTGGCGGGCAAAGATACGATCCCAGCCATTGTTCGCGGCACGGATGACGACGACCTACTTCGGGATGCGCTGCTGGAGAACCTCCATCGTGCGAACCTCAACCCGTTGGAAGAGGCGCTGGCCTACCAGCAACTGCTGACCGATTTTGACTGCTCCAAGGAAGAGCTGTCTCAGCGCATTCACCGTAGTCGCCCGCAGATTTCGAACACGTTGCGACTGCTGAACCTCCCCTCCACGGTGCAGACTAAGGTAGCGGCTGGCGTGTTGTCGGCGGGGCATGGCCGGGCGTTGCTGGGGTTGACGCATCGGCGCTCCCAAGAGCTGCTGGCGGAGCGCATCGTCGCTGAGGGGTTGTCTGTGCGCAGCACCGAGGAGATCGTGCGGCTGGGCGACGAGCCCGAGGCCGCCCCGGGCGAACCGACGCCGCGTGTGCAGCGCATCCCTTCCGAGCGTGAGGCGGCCGTCGCCGCGCAGCTCTCGGATCATTTCGACACCCGGGTCAAGGTAGCCATCGGGAAGAACAAGGGCCGCATCACCATTGAATTCGCCTCGACGGACGACTTGGAACGCATCATGGCCGTCATCGACGGCCGGACGGTGGAGCCACATGCCGGCCTAGGGACTTAGAGATTTATCGACAAAACAGCAAACTTGCTCCGTCCGTGTGGCACCGCCTCGCGCTCCCTCGCGGTGCTACCCGCGTGCTTCGCTGGGTGTTGACTAATGTGCCGACTAGGGAACTCGCTGCAGCACTCGTCGCCATGAATGAATGCAGGATTTCGCTCCAGGGGCTACGACCCGCAGTGCGGAGTTGACCCCCAGTCAATGTCGGAACCGGGCGGAGTGGTCCTCTGCATGGCGCGAGCCCGATGGCTGGAGGCAAGTTCCGAGTAATGCTGGTCCAAGCTCTGGGGCCTTGCAACCGAGGCGACTTTGGTGGCAAGGATGAGCGCCCCACCGGAATATGCTGCCTACCCGCTGCCTGAAGACTGCCCTACGCACCCAATAGGTGTTCGTGAGGTACTGGGTTCTTTCCGGCCGGGGTTTAAACTGAGACGAATCAGAGGGTTACATAAACTTTACTTGACATGTACCGTAGGTAATATCTATCGCATGTAGAGGAGGTACGTATGAACGTCACAAGGTTGTTCCCAAACACCCGCAAGGTCCTGGCAAGCGCGTTCGGTGCAATGGTGCTCACAGTCGGCCTCATCTCGCCGACCGCAGCAACAGCCGATGACTCAGAGGACGACGGCCTGTCCCTCTTGAGCCCAGCCACGATCACTGAAGACTCCTTGTCGACTGACACACCAGTTCCAGCTGCTGCGGCAGTTGATTCCTCAAGTCGAGATGAAGCAGTCTTGGTCTCACCCGCAGGGTGCCAGGGATCGACGGACTACCCACACAAGAGCGGAATCCACGCGTCGGTACACGGACGCACGAAGTGCAACCAGGCGGTGTCGCGGGTAGAGGTGGTAACCGCACTCTATCGGGACAGATGGTTCGGCCCACAGCCGCTCAAGATTGATTCCTCGGCGAGGAGCAACAAGGCGACATCCTATGACGCTACGCCGCATTGGGTATGCCAGGGCGTGGAGGATGGCAAGTATCGTGGCTTTTCCGCACACGCCTCCCGTGAAGGTGGCAAAATCTATCGGGCCACTAGCCGGAACTGGCAGATCCCAGGTGTGAGTCAGTTCTCTTGCTGAGCATCGTTCGCGCATTCTCGGCTTGGCTGTTGATCCTGCCGGTTGTTGGCCTGGTTGCCTGTGCCAACAACCGACAGGACACCCAAGAGACTATCTCACCGGAAGAGTCATCTTACGATGCTCCGTTGTCTCAGGTGGAGGAGCCGCCAGCCCAGCCGCCAACAGCCATAGTTGAGGGTGTGACACTGCAGCCTCTATCATCAATATGGCGTGAACCTGACAGTGAATTTGTTGAGACCAACCCCACAGGGATGCCTGAAGGACTCCCAAAGCTAACGACGCCATCGCAACTTGTCTTGGGCGTCAATTCGGGGGTGAGGCCAGAAATGGTCGTAGTCCGTAGCTTCACTAGTTTTGATGATGACGGGCTCCTTTCCGATGAGATAGCAGCGCAGGCGTGTTCGAAATCCGAAGATGGTGGACAACAATCCGGTAGTTCTTGCACGACGACTGTCGGCGAATCTGAGGTCACCATCGTCGCGGATCTTGATGTACGCACTCTCTTCGTGACCGTGGAAGTCTTCTACAACATTCCTGCGATGGACTTGGAACAAGTCACCTATGGTCTCTACGCATGAATGACCGACAGACGCAAGGGCTGCATTCCCACCCGTATACCTGCCGCGTCGGTGACCTGGTCAACGGCGAGCATGAGCTAGTCGCTCGGGTTCTCCTGCCCATGCAGCGCGACGGCGAAGACGTGACCTGGTCGCACTTCATTCCGCGCGACCAACTGTCAGCAACCGTTTCCTGGCTGCAAGTCTGTGTGACCCTCGGGAAACGCCCGACGATGGACTACGCCCCTCCGTTCGCGCAAATGACGGGGCTGCTGAACACCGCCTTGGCGGGTGCGCTGACGCGCATCTTAGAGTCCGATGAGCAGTGCTGGTGGGCCGCGTGGAAAGGGTACGCCACCACAGCCGACGACCCAGCTTCACTAGGGTTTGATGCGGCACCGCCGCTGCTGCGCACCCTACCGCGGCATGTGGTGGCGGACCTCGCTTTCACGGCATCGGGGAGTCTGAGCGATAGCGTGGTGTTGCGTTACGAGCCTCCTGCGTGGCTGCGCGAACCCGACGGAAACCCGCCAGGGCATTCGCACTACCCGCTGATCGCCTGCTCGGACTCGCTCAGTGTGGTCATGGCCTGCCCCGCCTACCACGACTCGCTCTATATCAGCGGCCCCGAGGCGCTGCTCGTCGAGCTCACCGCCGCCGACCTAGAGGTGTTCGTCATCGATCCCGACTTGCCGTTGCCTGGCTCCGGGGAGGTCTTTCCGTAGGTGGCGCGCGCACCCCGGGGCCGGTCGCTCAGCCGCCCACCACGCACTTACCCCGTCGCCAGCGGCCGGAGCTCCCCGAGCACCTCGTTGAGGGCCTCGGTGGCCGACGGGTGGGTGTAGATGGCGCTGTGCAGCGCGGAAGCCGGGATGCCATGGCGCATGGCCATGGCCACCAGGTTGATGATCTCGTCGGCTGCGTGATGCATCAGCGTCGCCCCCAGGATCTGATCGGTGTCCAAGTCCACGACGAAGCGGACGAGCCCGCGGGCGTCGCCGTCGATCTTCGGCCGGGGCATCATCGCGATGGCCGCGACGGGCTTGGCCGCCACGCCGACCGCACCCGGCAGCGTCCGGGCCTGCCGCTCATTGACGCCGACGCGCGCGATGGGCGGTGTCGTGTAGATGACGTTTGGCACGGCCTGCCGGTCCGCCGTCGACCGTTGCCCACCCGCTAGCTGATCCACGACGATCCGGAAGTCATCCAGGGAGATGTAGGTCTGCTGAGGCCCGCCGTTGACATCACCGACGGCGTAGACCCCCTCGACGCTCGTGCGCAGCTGCTCGTCCACGACGACGAAGCCCCGCGGATCGGTCTCGATGCCCGCCGCTTCCAGCCCGAGCGATGCGGTGGCCGCGGTGCGTCCGGTCGCCAGCAGCACAGCGTCGAACTCCTCCGCGTGGGTGCCGTCGCCGTCCCGCCACGAGACCACGACGTGATCGGCGCCATCCTCAAGCCCCACTGTCTCGGCCTCGTTGAGCAGCCGCACCCCGGCATCGGTCAGGGACCCGACGGCGGCGGCCGCCACGTCCTCGTCCTCGCCGGGCAGGATCTGCGCCCCACGGTTCAGCAGGGTCACCGCGGACCCGAACTGCCCGAAGATGGAGGCGAACTCCAGCCCGATCGGCCCCGCCCCCACCACCGCCAGGCGCCCGGGCCGGTTGGTGAGCTGCTGGATGGTGGTGGAGTTGTGGATACGGCCACCCCATTGTGCGCCTGGGATCGGCGGCAGCACCGGGATGGAGCCGGTGTTGATGATGATGGTTTCGGCCGTGATCGTGACCTCCCCGTTGGCAGCCGCAACACGCACCTGCCGTGGGCCAACGAATCGGGCCTCGCCCAGGACCACCATCGCGGATGGGATCGTCTCGATTAGCTCCGCGTTCTTGGCGCGCATCGCCCCCGTGAGCGTCCCGCGACGCGCCACGGCCCGCTGCCACGCGGCCGCGCCGTCGTCTCCGGGCCGCACCTGCTCGGCGTCGTGCACCAGGGCCTTCGTGGGGACGCAGGCGATATTGATGCAGGTGCCGCCGATCATCTCCGGATCGCGCTCAACCACGGCCACGCTCCTGCCTGCCAGCGCTAGCTTCCGGGCCAGGGTCTTGCCACCCTTGCCCCACCCAATGACGAGCAGATCGACGGTGAGTTCGGTGGTCATGGGACTCCTTCGGGTCGATGGGTGCCGACATCTCCGGCTTCGCACTAGACTTTACGTCGGGTCTGGTAATTTCAACCCCGGCAACGGCGTCCTGAAGTGAAAATGGATGGCCTTGGGGTCAGTGGCCGCGACGCCGGGCGCGTTCGATGAGCTCGGCGTAGACCTGGCCCAGCTCAAGGTCCGCGGCTGCAATGGCCAGCGGTGCCAGCGACGTCTCCGTCAGCCCCGGGGCGACGTTGCTCTCCAAGAACACCGGTACGCCGTCGCGGACGATCATGTCGGTGCGGGAGATGTCGCGCTGCCCCAGCGTCTGGTGGGCGGCGACGGCCAGTTCCTGGGCAGCGGCCAGCTCGGCCTCCGGCAGCTCGGGTGGCACGACGAACCGCGTCGTCCCGGCCGTATAACGGGCCTCATAGTCGTAGACGCCAGACGCCGGGTGGATCTCGACGGGCGGCAGCGCGCCCGGCCCGCCCTCCCCGTCGATGACGGTCACCGCCAGCTCGACGCCGTCGATGAACTCCTCAATCACTGCCATCTTTCCGTAGGCGAACGCCCCGACCAGCGCGCCCGGCAACTCCTCGGGCTCCGTGACCTTCACCGCCCCCAGCGCCGAGCCGGACCGGGCGGGTTTGACCATGAGCGGAAACCCGAGCCGCTGCCCGATCGTGGCCATGACGGCTTGAGCGCCGAGCTCACGGAAGATGTCGTCGGGTAGCGCGACATGCTGCGGCACGGCCAGCCCGGCCGCTGCCGCTAGCTGGGTGGCGATCGACTTGTCGAAGGTGCGGCGTGAGCTGGCCCCGTCGCTGCCTACGAAAGGCACCCCCAGCGTCCATAACACTTCGCGCAGCGCCCCGTCCTCGCCGAGTCCCCCGTGCAGCACGGGCACCGCGACGGGGTCAGCGTCGGCTTGCAGCTCCTGGACTAGGTCCGCGTTGACGTCGACCTCCCGGACAGTGAGCCCGCAGTCCCGCAGGGCGTGTGCCACGCGGCGCCCGGATCGCAGCGACACGTCCCGCTCGTGGCTGAGCCCCCCGGCGATCACAAACACAGTCATGGTTTCTCCTAGTTGACGTTGGGCCCGGGGCCGAGGGTGCGACGGCGATCCGTGGGGGCGTGCATCCCGAAGGTCTGTAGCATGTCTAGCTCCCCGTGGACGACCTCCGCGAACCGTTCCACCCCCGTGATGATTCGCTCGGGCGTCGGGAAGCAATAGGACAGGCGCACATTCCTGGCGCCCTGCCCGTCGGCGAAGAAAGCCGCCCCCGGCACGAAAGCAACGCGGGCGCTCACGCCCCGCGGCAGCATCGCCGAGGCGTCAATGCCCTCCGGCAGCGTCACCCACACGAAGAACCCTCCCGCCGGATGCGTCCAGGTGCATCCCGCCGGCATCTCGCGATCCAGGGCTGCCAGCATGGCGTCGCGTCGCGCCCGGTACATGTCGCGGAAGACCCCGATCTGGCCGCGCCAGTCGATGTGTTCCAGGTAGTTGGCGACGGCGAACTGCGAGAACACGGGCGGGCATAGCGTCGCCGACTCCTGGGCCAGCACCAGGCGCTCCTTGACGGCGTGTGGCGCGCACACCCAGCCGACGCGGAACCCGGGCGCGAACGTCTTCGAGAACGAGCCCAGGTAGATGACGTCGTCGCTGACGGAACGCATCGCCGGGAGCGGCTCGGCGTCCAACGACAACAGCCCGTACGGGTTGTCCTCGACGACCAGCACCCCGGCTGCGCGGCACGCGTCCAGGATGGCGTGACGTCGCTCCAGGGGCTGGGTGACGCCCGAGGGGTTGTTGTAGTTCGGGATGGTGTAGAGGAACTTCAACCGCTTTCTGTCTGCGCGCAGCCGCGCGATCGTCTCCCGCAACCCCTCTGGGTTGATGCCCTGCTCGTCGCAGGGCACGTGAACGACCTCTACCTGGTAGCTGTGGAACGTGCCGAGCGCCCCGACATACGACGGTGACTCCGCCAGGATCACGTCCCCCGGGTCGCAAAAGACGCGGGTCACAAGATCAAGGCCCTGCTGCGAACCGGCGGTGACGGTGACATCGTCCGGGTCGGCGACGATGCCCTCCTCCGCCATGACCGCGCAGATGTGCTCGCGGATGGTGAGCTCGCCCTGCCCGGAGCCGTATTGCATGACCCGGGTGCCGTGCTCCTTCACGAGCCGGGCCAGGTGGTCGCCGATGGCGTCGAGCGGCAGGTCCTGGATGTTCGGCATCCCGCCGGCCAGCGACACGATCTCGGGGCGGTTGGCCACGGCGAACAGTGCCCGCACGGCCGAGACTTTCAGACCCTGGGTGCGGGCTGAATAGTGTTCGACGAAGGGGTCGAGTCGGGTGTCGTGTCGGCTCACCCGAACAACGTTAGCCGTCCGGGGCCTTCGCGGGGCGGGATCTCAACTACCGGTGAGTGCGGTGGTGACGCTATCGAGGGTGGTGACGAGGGTCTCGGGGTCCTGACCGGACAACCCGGCGACAAGAACGCCGGTGAAGTCGACGATCCGCACGCAGGCCGGGAGGTTGGTGTCGACGGTGGTGCCGCAAGTCGCGTTGCCGACCTTCACGGGATTGGCGAGGCCGGTGTTCTCGACGATGCCGGGCATGCTGACCTCGTAGCGGGAGACCACCAGCACGAACTTGCTGGTGCCGTCGGAATAGTTGGCGGTGCTGACTGACCGGGAGCGGTCGGCCGGTGAGGTGTCTTTGACGTCCTTGGCGACGAAATCCCCGATCTGGATGGGGGGTTTGACGGCCCACAGGTTGGAATGATCCGGGGGGCCGCTGCCGCCGATCGACAGCCCAAGCCATCCGGCCACCACGAGGACGACCCCGATGAGCAGGATTCCGCCGATCTTCACCGCCAGCGGTAGGGGCGGTTTATCGTCGGGCTCGTCGTCTTCTTCCGTGTCGACTTTGCGCCACTCGGGCTCGTTCGGCGAGTCGGCGGAGCGACGGGGCCTAGCCCGACCTTTGCGCCGGGAACTAGCCGCGGGCTTGCCTTCGGCCGCGGGAGTATCGTCGTCGGCGGGGTCGGGCGTCGGCTTGCTCTGGGACTCCTTGGACGTGGGGCGAGTCTCGGACTTCTTACTCTTACCGGTTTTTGCTTCGTTTTGCTTGCCGGTTTTGCCCTCCATGCGCGACTTGAGGAGGCTAGCGGTGATTTTGGGGATCGTGGTTGTCTCGTCGATCCGCGGAATCGACGTGGTGGCGTCGTCGATTTTGGGGATGGTGGTGGTTTCCGTGAGCGCCGCCGGGGGACTCACGGGACTGCTGGCCGTCCGGCGTGGCCGGGGCACCTTGGGTGGTGTTGGGACGCTCCCGGCCGTGCGACGGGGTACGGGCCGCGCTGCCTCGGGGGGCGAGACGGGGCTGGTTGCACTGCGTCGGGCCCTCGGTTCCTCGCGGCGCGGCTGGTCGGCAGCCATCAGATCAGCTCGTCGAGGACCTTCTTGAGGGCGTTCTTCGACTTGCCGCCCCCGAGCTGTCTCTCCACCTGACCGGCCTTGTAGAACTGGAGGGTCGGCAGGGAGAGAATGCCCTGCTCAGCTGCCAGACCGGCCTGGGCGGAGGTGTCGACCTTCACGAACTTCACCTGGCCCTCGTATTCTTGAGCCAGTTCGTCGATGATCGGTGCCAGTTGTTTGCACGGCGAGCACCAGCCGGCCCAGTAATCCACCACGACTAGACCCGGCGCCAGCAGGACCTCGTCGGCGAATGTCGCCTCGGTCACGTCCTTCACAGCCATCTTCTGTCTCTCCTTAACGACGTATCTGAGCGAGTCTAGCCGGGTTACCCCGCCTGACTCGCCAGCCAGCGTTCCGCGTCGAGGGCTGCGCGGCATCCCGAGCCGGCGGCGGTGATGGCCTGACGGTAGGTGTGGTCCACCAGATCACCGCACGCGAACACACCCGGCAGGTTCGTGGCCTGCGAGCCCTCGACCACCTTCACATACCCGGCGTCATCAAGGTCCACCTGTCCTTGAACGAGCTGGTTGCGGGGGTCGTGGCCGATTGCGACGAACGTCCCGGCGACGGGCAGGGCACGGGTTTCACCCGTGACGGTGTCGCGCAGGGTCAGCGACTCGACCTTCGTGTCGCCGTTGATGCTCTCAACCACCGAGTTCCAGGCGAAGTGGAGCTTAGGGTCCTTCTCGGCGCGCTCTGCCATCGCCTTCGACGCCCGCAGCTGGTCGCGGCGATGCACGAGCGTGACCTCAGACCCGAAGCGGGTCAGGAACGTGGCCTCCTCGACGGCGGAGTCGCCGCCGCCGATGACCGCGATGGGCTTGTCGCGGAAGAACGCGCCGTCGCAGGTGGCGCACCAGGACACGCCACGGCCGGACAGCTGCTCCTCCCCGGGCACGCCCAGCTTGCGATAACCCGACCCCATGGCCAGGATCACGGCCTTCGCCTCCCAGACGGTGCCGGAGGCATCGGTGACCTTCTTGACGTCCCCGGTCAGGTCGACGGCTTCCGCGTCGTCGGTGATCAGCTGCGCCCCGAACTTCTCGGCCTGGGCTCGCATCTGATCCATCAACTCGGGGCCCATGATGCCGTCGGGAAACCCAGGGAAGTTCTCGACATCTGTGGTGTTCATCAACGCGCCACCGCCATCCAGTGCGCCCTCGAAGACGACGGGGTTGAGGGCTGCGCGGGCCGCGTAGATGGCGGCGGTGTAGCCAGCCGGCCCGGAGCCGATGATGATGAGTTCGTGGACGGTCATGCTTCCCCTCTTGCTTCCGACTAGCCGCCAGTCTATGGCCAGATTCAAACGCGGCGGTGGGTGAACCGCGACCGTTCGACTGAACTAGGGTGTCGACTGTGGTGGAGTTGCGGCCGTTGAGGCGCGGCCACTAGTGCAGGTTGGCGACATAGTCATAGGATGAGGTCGCTAACTAAGAGGAAGGACGGCAGTGCCCAAGATCGCAGCCCCCACCGTTGCGCAGCACCGGGCGATGGTGCAGCGCCGCCTGGTTGATGCCGCCGAAGAAATCATGCGCTCCGGGGAGCCCGAGAAGCTCACCGCCGGGGCGGTCACCGCTGCCGCCGGGATCGCCCGCAACAGCATCTATCGGTATGTCGACTCAGTCGATGACCTGCGTGGCATGGTGCTGGCCCGTCACCTGCCCGCCTGGATCGACGCGGTCTCCCGCGAGCTGAAGGAGGTCGACGACCCAGCCGAGCGGATCGTCGTGTGGGTCCGCGCCAACCTGCAGCAGGCAGCCCGCACCGGGCACGGCTGGCTGATGGGACTGAGCCGCTCCATCACGCCATCGCCCGCCACCGCCCGGGTGATGGACGGGGCGCACACGGTGATGCGCGACGCCGTCGCCCACGCCTGGGGCGAGCTCGTGACGGATCCCCAGCGGCTACGGGCGGCCGCTGGCCTGACCCGGGGCCTGCTGGAGGCCGGGTTCCGGCAGCTGGACTCAGGCATGCCCGTCGATGTGGTGGTTGAGGTCGGCGAGAAGGCCGCCCGTGGGCTCGTCGCGGGCATCGTGGGTCAGCGCGCGTGACCCCTGAGCAGGAGAAGGCTGCGACGGCGGCAACCTGGCGGATCGCGCTGTCGGTAGCGGTGGCGACGGGCGCCTACGGCGTCTCCTTCGGGGCGCTTGCCGTCGCGGCCGGGCTCAACCTGTGGCAGACGATGATGCTGAGCCTCGTCATGTACACGGGCGGGTCGCAGTTCGCGTTCGTCGGGGCGCTTGCGGGCGGTGGGCTGTCGGCGGCCGGGGCGGCGTGGCTGGTGGGGCTGCGCAACGCCGTCTACGGCGCTCAGATCAACTCGTGGTTTCATCCGCGCGGGCCGGAACGTCTCCTCATGGCCCACCTCACCACGGACGAGCCGACGGCGGTGGCCGCCTCGCAGCCCACCGAACGGCTGCGGCGGCTCGGGTTCTACGCCACCGGCGTCGGCGTGTTCACGCTGTGGAACCTCATGACGCTGGTCGGGGCGCTGCTGGGTGACTTCCTGGGTGATCCGAAAGTGTGGGGGCTCGACGGGGCTGCCATCGCGGCGTTCTGCGCGTTGCTGTGGCCGCGTCTCGTGGTGCGTGACGCCGTCGCGACGGCCGTGGTGGCGGCGGTGATGACGATTGCGCTGGTGCCGGTGTTGCCGCCGGGCCTGCCGATCCTGGCCGCGGTGCTGGTTGGCGGCGGGTCGGCGCTGCTGCGCATGAGGACGAAGGCGGCTAGCTGATGTGGGGATGGGTGATCTTGGCCAGCCTGGCCTGTCTCGCCACGAAGCTGGCGGGCATGCTGGTGCCTCGTCGTCTCCTCGACGATGAGCGAACGGTCATCACCATGGCTGGCATGACCATCGGGGTGCTGGCGGGCCTGATCGGGATCTCCACGTTCACCACCGGCCGCGAGGTCATGGTGGATGCGCGGGTGGCGGCGCTCATCGTCGCGGGGGTGGCGCTGCGGCTCCGGGCCCCGTTCCTGCTGGTGGTGGTGCTGGGTGCCTCGTCGGCGGCCCTGGTGCGGCTGCTAGGGATCGCCGCTTGAGGGCGCCAACCAGCATCAGTCGATGCCGTCTCCGCCCTAGCCCCCGATGGTTTGGTGCAGGAACGTCCAGATCAGCGCATTCATCTTCGCCGCCTGGGCGTTGTCGGCCGCTCCGCCGTGCCCGCCCTCAATGTTCTCCCAGTAGCGGACGTTCGCGCCAAGACCTTCGAGCGCCGCCGTCATCTTGCGGGCATGTCCCGGGTGGACCCGGTCGTCGCGGGTGGAGGTGGTCACGAGCGTCGCCGGGTAGTCGACGGTCTCGTCGAGCAGGTGATAGGGGCTGAAGCCGCGAATGAACTCCCAATCCTCGGTTGCTGGATCGCCGTATTCCGCGATCCAGGACGCTCCCGCCAGCAACTGCGTGTAGCGACGCATGTCCAGCAGCGGCACCTGGATCACGACGGCGCCGAAGAGCCCCGGGCAGCGCACCAGCATGTTGCCAATCAGCAGCCCCCCGTTTGATCCGCCCCGACACGCCAGGCGTTCCCGGGTGGTGACGCCCCGCGACAGCAGGTCCTCTGCCACCGCCTGGAAGTCCTCGTAGGCGCGGTGCCGGTTCTCCTTCAGCGCCGCCTGATGCCAGCCTGGCCCGTACTCTCCGCCCCCACGAATGTTCGCGACGACGTAGGTGCCGCCGCGTTCCAGCCACGCCTTTCCGACCAGTGGGCTGTAGTCCGGAGCCAAGGAGATCTCGAAGCCGCCGTAGCCGTACAGCAGCGTCGGATTGTCCTCCGCCTCGGGCAGATCCGCCCGCGACACCTGGAAGTACGGCACGCGCGTTCCATCGGTGCTGATGGCGAAGTGTTGCGTCACCTGAAGGCCTGTGGCGTCGAAGTGCGACGGCTCCGCCTTCATTGCGACGAGATCCGCCGGGTCTTTGCCGGTCAGGATGGGTGCCAAGTCCCCCAGGTATAGCGTCGTCGGCTGCAGGAACCCCGTCGCCGAGATCCAGATCTCGTCACTGACGGTGTGATCCACCGCCGCCCCGTCGAGCGAACCCGGTAGGTCCTCGTAGATCCGGCGCGACTGCCACACCCCATCGGCCTGCCAATACACCTCCAGAAAGTGGCGGACATGTTCCTGGCCGGTGACGACGATGAAGTTCACCGTCGCGAAGTAGTCAGACAGCGACACGGTGTCGGTCGGGGCGAACAGCACCGTGACGCGCGGTCCGTCGCCTTCCCAACCGGGCAAGAAACCAGCCAGTGGCGCTACGGCGAGGGCCCCGGCGGGAACCACCATCCCGTCGACCGCCCAGTCGGTGCGGGGCGTGAGCAGCAACAGGTCGCGGTGAGGGTCGGCCTGGCAGTCGAGGGGCACATCGACGGGGATGAGCGAGTCGTCGTCGCCGAGTAGCAGCAGCTGGCTGTCGAAGAAGTCGATGAGTCGCGAGATCCAGTCGCGTACGAAACCTGGGGTGTGGTCGCGCCCCGCGCCGACCAGCGTGTCTGTCGGCTCGGCCTGGTACAGCAATTCCGCATCCGCCATGGGGGTGCCGCGCCGCCACCGTCGCACCTGCAGCGGATACCCAGAGGTGCTCACCGAATCGGGCCCGAGGTCGGTGGTCAGGAACACGGTGTCGCGGTCGATCCAGCTGAGCGCACCCTTCGCCTCGGGACGCTCGAAACCCCCGTCAGTCAGCGCGACGAACTGGCGTGTGACTAGGTCGAACTCGCGGGTCACGTCCGCATCCGAGCCGCCATGGGATAGCGCGATCAGCGCGTGACGCCACGGTTGGCCCTCGGATGGCCGCAGCACCGTCGCCCCATGCCACACCCAGTCCTGCTGCTCGGCGGCGTTCAAGGCATCGACGTCAATCAGCACCTCCCAGTCGGGCTCAGCAGTGCGGTAGGACTCCAACGACGTGCGCCGCCACAAGCCTCGCGGATGCTCCGCGTCAGTCCAAAAGTTGTAGAGGTGCTCGCCCCGTTTGACGACGCCCGGGATGCTGCCCGGCGAATCAAGGATCGCCTTCAACTCCGCCGCTAGTTCCGTCACGTCCCCGTCGGCGTCCAACTCGGCCTCGGCGCGTGCATTGCGCTCCTTCACCCACGCCAGGGCGTCCGTGCCGGTGACGTCCTCCAGCCAAGCCCAGGGGTCGGCAGAGCCGTCGCGGGCGGGAAGAGCAGGATGTTGCGGCTGCGTTGAACTCATAGTCCGAGCCTAGATGATGAGGCCAGCGATGGTGCCCGTGAAGGGGTGCACTGTGCAGTGTGATCGCTGAGCTTAACTAACGCCTCCCGTGTCAGCGGGGGGCGCCGCGGATGAGGAGCCAGCCGCGCCCGAGGGGACGCTCAAGGATTAATTCTGCGTTGGCGGGAGGAGTGCTTAGTGCCAAAAGAACTGGATTCTGGATGTCCGCTAAGTCGGTACTGTCATTACTTAGATTGCGGCTAGAGGAGTCGTATTCTTCGAGGAGGTTTCCGCTTGCGATGGTGTGTTTGTCGACGTAGGTGCGGAGTTGGTTGGGTGGGGTGGTGAATGCGATGACGTAGCCCCAGCCTCCGGGGTATCTTTCGGCGAATTTGGTGGCGGGGGTGACGGTGATGTTGGTGGCTTGTTGGGGTAGTTGTGCTTGGGCTATGGCGAGGATGTCGGTGAGGTGGTTGAGGTCGGCGGGGTGGGGGGCGCCTTCTTGGTGTGTGGACATGCTGGTTGTTTCCGGGGGTGGGGTTGGTGTAGGCGGGGTGTGAGGGCCGCAGGAGCTTAGGGTGAGGAGTCCAATGAGTAGCATGGGTAGCCTGCTGGGTGGAGGATGGTTCATGGCTGCTCCGGCTGTCGATGGCTGAATTCGGCTCAGGGGGTCTTCTGTTGTCAGCGGGGGGCGCCGCGGATGAGGAGCCAGCCGCGCCCAAGGGGGCGCTCAAGGATCAGCTTTGCGTTGGCGGGAGGAGTGCTCAGAGCGAAAACCACTGGATTCTCTGGCTCTAGTAGTGCGATGTCTTCCCCGAGCAGATCTGGTGGGTAGGAATTGTATTCTTCGAGGATGTTTCCTGGAAGACTGGTGTGTTCGTCGACGTAGGTGCGGAGTTGGTCGGGTGGGGTGGTGAATGCGATGACGTAGCCCCAGCCTCCGGGGTATCTTTCGGCGAATTTGGTGGCGGGGGTGACGGTGATGTTGGTGGCTTGTTGGGGTAGTTGTGCTTGGGCTATGGCGAGGATGTCGGTGAGGTGGTTGAGGTCGGCGGGGTGGGGGGCGCCTTCTTGGTGTATGGACATGCTGCTCGTTTCCGGGGATGGGTTTGGTGTAGGCGGGATGTGAAGGCCGCAGGAGCTTCCTAAGAGAATCAGGAAGCCCAGCAGCAGCGCGGCGAGCCAGGCTGGTCGTCGACGCATTACGGGCCGCTCCCATGCTGAACCGAGGATTCGCCCCTCAGGTCGTACTCTTGGGCGATCCCCGCCTTATGCAGCTCCTGCAGTTGCTTGTCCGTGATCGTCAAGGGGCCAATCTGCGTGGACTTTTGACCATCCCAGTTGTACCGATCCGCCATATGCGTCTGGTAATCGTAGTCGTAGGTCCACTCCCCGTCGGGTGAGGACGGCGGATACACCGTCACTGTGCCGGCCGTAGCATATTGGCAGCCGCCGGTGGCATAATACCAATTCTCGCTTTCTGACTTATTGACGTAATAATCCTCCCAGGCAGTCGTGAAAGGGTAGGTGACTGGACCGGAAAATCCAGCTTCTTTGGCCTTAGCAATTGCTGCTTGAGCTTGTGCCTCTACAGATTTATCCGCTCCTCTTTTCATGCCCGGGACATCCTGCAGCATGCCGTCGACATCGACGTCCAGCGGGTGACCGGTGTTGCCGAGATAGTGTTTCAGGTTGTGTGAGGCATCGGGCCAAAGATTACTGAGCATTCCCGCTCCTATCGTGGCCGCCTCGTGCACTGCGTGATCCATGATCGTACTGTCACGGTGGTTGTGGGTGCCGGAGCCTTCATTCTCGGTGTCACCTGGATAGACCCAGGGCTTTGGCCGGGGGATGGGGGCCTCCGTACCCGGCACCGGCTCTCCCAAGCCGACTTCAGCCCCGTCGGCGGGGGATGGTGCTGGCGACTGATCAGGGCCGAATCTACCCCTGCGGGCATCCTCGTCTTCCCACTTACCTGGCAAGGGGGCGCCACCAGCATTGAGGAGAAGAGCGGCCGCCGTGATGTTCTGTGTCATGTGGTGGCCGGCAGCCTTGATCTCTGTCGCCGCCTCATGGGCGGCGTCATCCAGCGCCGTCATCGCACGCTCGTAGTCCGCCAACACCTCAGCCTGGGCTTGGTTACGTTGGGCAAGCAGCGCGTTTGCCTGGTTCTGGATCGCGTCAGGAGCGATGGTTTGGGCGCTCGCCGCCGCCTGCCCCACGATCTGTTCCAGTTGCTGGATACCAGCCCGATATGCTGCTTCCGCTTGGTCGTAACGTTCCTGTAGTTCGGGCACAATAAGGATGACCTTGTACAGATGCTCTCGCCAGGTGCTCAACGCACCAGAGGCCTGATGTAGAGCCTCGCTAGTAAGAGTTACGCATGCGCCGAGCTCTGCGCTAGAACTGTGATAAGCGTCCGCGGAAGCCCCTGCCCAGCCCGTAACGTGAACGCCCTGTGTCTGTGCGAAACGCGTCTCGCCTGTCACTTCAGCCAGCGTGGTCAATTGCTCGGCGGCCCACTCCGCAGCTGATCGGGTATCAGGTGGCAAAGGAAGTGCTATCTCACCGGAGGTCATGGTCGGCTCCTAAGCGTGCGTGGTACCCCGCGAATGAAGCACCCAGCTGGTCCTCTACGCTGGCCATATCGTGCCTGACCGCGTCCTGATTTGAACCTAAAGTGTCGGCGCGTTTTGCGAGTTCGAAGAGCAGCACTTCGACCATACGTGTGAAATTGGTCATGGCACGCTGCAAAGCTTCGACCCCCGTGTTATCGCCAGCGGGTAGCGCTTCAGCCACCTTTGTTTCACTCAACTCGCCCGCGACTGCCTTGGCGCACGCCTCAAGGACTAGGGCATCCACTCGGTCCATATCCGCGTTCGCCTGAACCGCGCCATGAGTGAATTCGACATCGGGCATCGCTTGTCCTTCTCTCATCTCGCCCCTTTGCCTATAGCGTACCTAGCAGGCTTGGCAGCCCTCCTGTGGCGAGGTTGTGCCTGCGCCGAAACCGGTGGCTGGTGCGTCATGAGCACGCAACCCACCGACCTGCGTTCAGTCGCGACGATCGGTGAACGCAGGCGGCGGTGGGTCACCGGCGCGAGCCGCTAATAGGAGAAGACGTCGTCGACCACGTCGGCCGGGACGTCCTCCAGGCGCGCGTAGCGCCAGGCCGGCTGGTTGTCCTTATCCACCAGCAGGGCCCGCACGCCCTCCACAAAGTCGACGGGGATCATGCGATCCGCCAGCCGCAGGTCCTGGTGCAGCACGCCGTTCAGGTCCAGGCTGGCGGCGCGACGCACGGCCCGCAGTGCCACGAGGACGGCGAATGGGGAGCGCGCCCGGATCTCGCGGCCCGCCTGCTGCGCGGCCGGATCAGGATGCTCCTCTAGCCGGTGCACGATCTCCACGGCGTCGTCGCCCACATAACACTCCTGTACCCAGGGTGCTGCCGACAGCGGGGCGGGCAACTCACCGTCGGCCGACTCGTCGGCCAAGCCGATGGCGATCGCGTCGCCGCCGCCAATGGTGCCCGCGGTCATCGTCAGGTGCGTTCCCAACGCCCCCGCGCGCGACAGCCAGTGCATGACGCCCGCGTCGGGGAAGAACCCGATCTTGGTTTCCGGCATGGCTAAAAGCGACGTCGAGTCCACGATGCGCCGGTCCGCGCCGACGGTCAGGCCGAGGCCACCGCCCATCGTGATACCCGTCAAATACGCGGTGATGCGCTTCGGATACTGCGCGACCATGAGGTCCAGCAGGTACTCCGTTTCGAGGAAACGCAGCCACGGGCCGCCGTCCTGGACGATCTGGGACAGCTCGCGGACATCCGCGCCGGCCGAGAAGCCCCGGGGTCCGTCACCACGTAACACCACCTCGCGGATGGCGTCGTCGTGCGCCCAGGCGTCGAGGATCTCGGTGGCCTTGGTGAGCATCTCAAGGTTCAGGGAATTGATGGCACTGGGGCGATTGAGGGTGAGTGTGGCTTCGCCGTCGATGACAGAGGTGACGATCAGATCAGTCATGGCGCCAAGCCTATGTGCTTTGCGGCCTTCCCATGAGGCGCTTTGCTGAAAATCCGGGGGCGACCGGCGAGCCCGGGACCATCGGCGGGAGGTGGCAGGACGAGTCAGTCCAGGCGCAGCCCCGGGCGCATCTCCAGCAGCACCGCGCGAGCAGTCTCGTCGTCGATGACCAGGTCCGTTGCCACCCCCGCGCGCAGCGCCGCCAATACCGGCACTGCCTTGCCGACCCCGCTGACCACGCAGATGCGACGAGGGATGGTGCGCAACTCCGCGGGCGTCATGCCGGTGGCGCGGTCATTGAGGGGGATGTCACGCCACGAGCCGTCGGCGCGCATCATGACGGTGCACACATCCCCGACGACGCCAGTAGCCCGCAACTGGGCGAAATCGGTCTCGTCGAGGTAGTTGGCGGAATACACGTGCGACTGGAGATCGGCTCCCAGTCCCCCCACCCCGAACACGGCCTTCGTGCAGCTAGCCCGTACCGCCAGCATGTGCCGGGTGGAGCGTTCAGCCCACATGGCCTTGCGGGTTTCTGGGTTGTCGAAGAACGCGGGAAGTGCCAGCAGCTGATCCTCGCCGTGAAAAGCGGCGGCGAAGCGCTGCAGGATCGAGCCCACGTATGGCAGCCCCGTCGTGCGATGGTTGGCGCCACCGTTGAGGCCGACGACGGTGACCCCACTGAGGTCCCGCGGCCGCAGCTGCTGCGCCACCGCCGACACCGTGATGCCCCACGCGACCCCCACCACGTCGTCGTTGGTGACGGTCTCGTCCAGCAGGCGCGCGGCCACTTTGGCGACCTGCTCCAGCCGCAGCATGGCGCTGGAACCCGGCCGCACGTTCACCAGGTGGGCCTGGACGCGGAAGTTCTTGCGGAAGATCTCCGCGATGCGGCTCGTGGGACGGTTGGGGTCGGCGATGGTGACGCGCACGAGGCCGCGTTCCTTGGCTTCTTTGAGCAGCCGCGACACCGTGGAGCGGGACACCCCCAGCTGGTGGGCGATGGCGTCCATCGTCTCGGACTGGACGTAGTACATGCGCGCGACACGAAGCAACAGTTCGGTGTTGCGTTCCATGGCGTTCCCTCGGTGTCGGACGGATGGCTCCAGCCTAGCCACCTGACTCTCCTGAACCCCACCTCGGCGTAGAGTATGCGGCGTTCGAGAACGACGATCGAAGGGGGGCCAGTGAGACGCGACAAGCTCAGCATGCGCGAGGTGGCGGAGTTGGCTCGCGTGTCGCTGGGTACCGTGTCGAATGTGGTTAACAATCCCGATCGGGTGCTGCCCGAGACCCGTCGGCGTGTGGAGGAAGCCATCAAAGAGCTGGGTTGGGTGCCCAACCTGCACGCCAAGGAACTGCGGGCGGGCCGCAGCACCACCGTCGGCCTGGCGGTCATGGACGTCGTGAACCCGTTCTTCGCGGACCTGCTGCGCGGGGCCCAGCACCACCTCGAAGTCGAGGGCCTGAACGCCATCATCGGCGACGCCGACAACCGGCCGGAGCGGGAAGCCGCGGTACTCCGTTCCTTCCGCGACCAGCGGGTCGCGGGTGTGATCCTGGGGCCGATCCGGGCGCTGCCACCGGAGGCAGCGCTGCTTGGCGCTGCCGGGATCCCCGTGGTGCTGGTGGACCGGGCAGACTCGGAGACCTACTCGACGGTCGGGGTCGACGATGTGGCCGGCGGCGACCTGGCGGGTCGGCACCTGATCGAACGTGGCCATCGGTCGCTGGCCTTCATCGGTGGGTCGATGGGCCTAGCCCAGGTCCGCGACCGGCTCGCCGGATTCCGGCGGGCCGTGGCCGACGGCGGGGGGACGCTGCGCACGCTCACCGTCGACGCCCTGGACTTCGCCTCGGGACGCCAGGCCGCGGACCAGTTCGAGCGCTGGGATCGCCCCACCGCCGCGTTTTGCGCCAACGACATGCTGGCCATCGGGTTGCTGCAGGGCCTCCTGGCGCGGGGGCTGCGGGTGCCGGAGGATGTCGCGATCGTGGGCTACGACGACATCGACTTCGCCGCCGCGGCCGCCGTCCCCCTGTCGTCGGTGGCGCAGCCGCGCCGCGAACTCGGCCGGGCAGCTGCGCAACTGCTGCTGGCCGAGATCGCAGGCGGCGGACACCAGCACGTGGAGCACCAGCCGACCCTTGTCGTCCGGGAGTCCAGCTAACCCGACGACGCGGCGCCAGCCGGTTGGGCTGTCAGTTGGCGGACTCCCTCAGGTCCGTGATCACCGGGAACACCTTCCGCAGCGCCGGGTAGAGTGCCTGGTGCGCCTTCGCGGCCTTCCGGTACACCTTTTTGAGGTGCGGCTGCGGATCGACGGTGTGCGAGACGCGACTCATGCGGCTGGCCGTCGCCCGGACGTCGGTGACCCCGTCGGCCCCGACCGCGGCTGCCCCAAGGATCGCCGCACCCAGGCAGGTGGTCTCCGGCTCGGCGCATACATCAATGGGTCGCTGGAGCGCGTCGGCGAGAATCTGGTTGAACAGCGCCGACTTCGTGCCGCCCCCCATCACCACCAGCCGCTCGACGGGGGTTCCGGTGGCTTTCTCGACGCGCTTGAGCGTGAGCCGCTCTTCCAAGGCCAGGCCCTCCAGGAGCGCCCGATACAGCTCAGGCACCCCGTGCGTGTCGGAGAAGCCGACGAACGCCCCGCGCGCATCCGCATCCCAATATGGGGTTTCGGCGCTGGTGAGATAGGGCAGGAACTGCACCCCGCGGGCCCCGGGCGGTACATCGGCGGCCAGCTCCGCCAGCCGCGGCTCAATGGGGCCATCGGCCGGGTCCATGCCGGAGAGCCGGTCGCGGAACCAGGCGATGCACAGCCCGCCCGACGACAGCAGCGCCTCCAGCGTGTAGCTGCCCGCGATGGGGCTCGACAGCGTGCGGAATGCCCGGGAATACAGGTACTGGTCGGAGTGGATGCCCATCGTCATCGACGTGCCGAGGCTGAGGTAAGCCCGCGACGCCGTGGTGACGTTCGCCCCCAGCCCCGCCGACTGCCCGTCGCCCGCCCCGGCGACGACCGGCAGGTCGCGCGGCAGCCCCAAGTCGTCGGCGACGGCGTCGGTGACGGTGGCCATGATGCTGCCGGGCGGCCGCAGCTCGGCCATCTGCTCCACCGACAGCCCTGCTAGCGCCAGCAGCGCGTCCGAATAGGTGAAGGAGTTCATGTCCAGCACCGCCATGGGGTCGGCGGTGGCCCAGCTGGTCACCCACTGGCCCGTGAGCTGGTGGGTGAGGTAGGCGTGGACCTCGACGACGCGGTGGGCGGCGCGCATGGCCTGCGGTTCGTGCTCGGCCAGCCAGATCAGCTTGTAGAAGCTGGGCGTCGTCGACGGGGGCTTGCCGGACAGGGCGTGGACCTGGTCGCTGCCGACGCGCGCGATCTGCTCGCCAGCGCGGGTGTCGAGCCAGAGCACGGCGGGTCGGATCGGCTGGTCATGGTCGTCGAGTAGCACGAAGGATTCGCGCTGGTGGGTCATGCACAGCGACAAGATCTCCCGCCCGGCGGGTAGCTGCGCTGTCACCTCCCGGATGGCGTCGGCGGTGGCGCGCCACCAGTCCCCGGCATCCTGCTCCTGCCAGCCAGGGCGAGGATTGCTGCGGGGATAGTCGCGGCGGGCCTCGACGACGGTGCGGCCGTTCAGGTCGAAGGCGATGGCTTTGGTAGCGGTGGTTGAAGAATCGAGGGCGAGAATTACGGGGGTGCTGTCGGTCATGGTGGCCTCTTTGCCTTGGGAGGTGGGTCAGCGCGGCAGGGCCGCGTTGATGATGTGTTGCAGGTCGGCGCCCTCATGGACGACGGCGTGAATGGCGTGCAGCAGGGGCAGCTCGGCGGCGAGTTCGGGATGCCGCTGCTGAATGAAGGTAACGGCTAGGGCGACGGCGGGCACGCCCTCGACGGTCTGCTCGGCGGCGACCATCTCGGCTAGGGCCACGTCGGCTGCTTGGCCGGCGCCGAGGCGCGTGCCATAGACCTTGTTGCGGCCCGACAGCCCGGTGACCTCCAGGTCGCCTGCGCCCGCCAGCCCGAGCGCGGTCCACGGGTCGGCGCCCTCCGCGGCTAGAAGCTGCCGCAGCTCGGCTAGGGCCTGTGCGAATGCCGCCGCTTTGAGATCGTGGTACGGCTCCCCGCCGCGCTCGCCCAGCCCGTCGGCGATACCAAGGGCGATGGCGTAGACGTTCTTCAGGGCCGCGCAGAGCTCCACGCCGTCGCGGTCGGGGGTGTTGGCGACGCGGTAGGCCTCGGTGGTGGCGAACCGCGCCCACTCCTGGGCCCCGTCGGCGGCCGCGAAGATGGCGGCGGTCGGGCGGCGGGCGGCCACCTCGTTGGCTTTGCAGGGCCCGCCGACGGCAACCACAGGCCGGGGAACGACCAGCTGGGCCTCGACGGCCTGCGGCAGCAGGGTGATGCGGCCGTCCTGGTCGGGCGCGAAACCCTTCGAGGTCAGCAGGATGGCTTGCGCCTCCAGGAGGTGCGACGCCGCCAGCCGGGTGATGTCGATGACGCCCACCGACGACACCGCCAGCACCACGAGGTCCGTTCCGTCGAGCGCGGCTTCCAGGTCCCCGGCCAGGAACGTCGCCACCCCGTCGGCCAGCGGCACCTTGGTGCGCGGGTGGGGTTTGCCGTCGCGGACGGCGGCGATGAGGTGGTCGTCGAGGTGGGTGCCCCACAGCCGGACGCGGTGCCCGGCGTCGCTGAGCGGGGTGGCGATGGCGGAGCCCATGGCGCCGGCACCAAGGATCGTGATGGTGCTCATAACAACTCCCTTGTTATTAGTAACGTCCCAATTGCTAAATCTATCGGAAAGTTTGAGCACTTTGGGGGCCGGGGCGAAAATTCGTTGCCCGGCCCCGAGCCATCCAGCGACCCCATCGTCGGGGCTTCCGGGCACGCTCGGGTAGGCTGCGGGGCCCGCCCGGAATCGGACGAGCCCCGCGGGAGTGCCGCTCAGGCAGCCAGCTGCTTGCGTTTCAAGAAGACGCGGGCCGAGTCCACCAACAGCACGAAACCGGCGCCCAACTGAATGCAGTCCTTCACGACGAGCCGTCCGCGGCCGCTCAGGTAGGGGAAACCGATGTCGGCGTCGGCGATGCCTTCCTTGGGAGCCGAAACCCACACCTCGGGCGTGGTGATGAGGAACGACAACGTCACGAACGAGAAGCACACGACACCCAGCGCGCCCAGCATGCCGAGCGTCGGGTGAAGGTAGTGGCCCAGGATGAGCGCGCCGATCAGGCAGATGGTGACGCCGATGAAGATCGACACGGGGTAGGTGCCGTTGGCCTCGTGCCAAGCGCGGTTCGCGTCGATGAGCACGCCCTCCGCGTTCATGTGGGACTTGTAGTTCGCGGGGTCGCCGATCATCCATTTCATAACCGGTGAGTTCGCGATGAACGGCACGATGCCGTCGGCCTCGTACTTGAACCACTTCAGGCCGCCGATCCACAGGAACACGACGGCCACGCCGAGGCGCAGCATGAAGATGGCAAAGCGGTCGAGCCGGGTGATGGTCTGGGCTAGGCGGGTCAGGAAGGAACTGCCTTCGGCTGTATCAACGGGTTGGGTTTCGGACATCAGAAGCCTTTCGGGTGATTTCTTGAGCCACGGTCAGGTTTGGCACAAGCTACCGGTTTGCCCGGACATGTCGCCCAGCGACATCACGCAGCCGACGATTCAGCCTCCACAGGCCGGGCCGGGGCCACCACCAGGGCTGCGATCCCCGTCGTGATCGGGACGCTCAGCACCAGACCAATGGCGCTGCCAAGGGTGCGCACGATCTCGCCTGCGAACATCTCCACGTTCAGCAGGTCAATGACTTCGCGGTTGGTGAAGAACAGCAGCAGCAGGACCGCTAGAGAGCCGCCCGCATAGGCGAAGACGATGGTGTAGATGGTGGAGGCGATGTGGTCGCGGCCGATCCGCATGCCCGCCGCGAACAGCTCCCGGCGCGACATCGCCGGCGCCGCCGCCCGCAGCTCCCACACCGCCGAACTCTGGGTGATCGTGACGTCGTTCAGGACGCCGAGCCCACCGACGATGATCCCCACCATGAGCAGCTGCCTCAGGTCCAAACCAGGCAGCACGCTGGCCAGGTCGTACTCGTTCTCGTCGGCGAAACCAGACAGCCGGGCCAGCTCCACCGAGATCGTGCCCAGAAGCGTGGTCACCGCCAGCCCCAGCAGCGTCCCCGCCAGCGCCGTCGAGGTCCGCAGCGACACCCCGTGCGCCACATACAGCACCACGAACAGGATCGCTGTCCCTCCGACGAGCGCCACGGCCATGCCCGGTTTGCCTGTGATGAGCGCGGGCAGCATGAAACCGACCAGCACGAAACCGGAGAAGCCCAGCCCCAGCAGCGCAAACAGCCCCTTCCAGCGGGCCACAGCCAGCACCACGGCGACGAACAGCACCCCCATGCCGATCAGCGCCGGTAGCCGATTGGCGGCTGAGAACGACCACAGTGGCCCATCGGGAGTGGAAATTCTCCCCATCTCCACGTCGTCGCCGGGGCGCAGCCCCGAGTAGGCGTGCGGCCCCATCAACTCGATGGTGACGCTCTGGCCGGCGTCCTCGCCGGTGTTGACGGTGACTGCCACGGTGTAGCACTTGGCCTGCCCCCCTTGCATGGTGGGGCAGCCCTCGGTGACCTCGGTGATCGTGCCGTGCTCGTAGGACACGCCGGGTGCGTCGGCCTGTTTTGCCGTGGCCCGATTCAGTTGCGAACTGGAGGGCCACAGCAGGATCAGCCCCGCGATGGTGATGGCGGCAACGACGGCCAGGAAGATCTTCAGGATCTTGGCCGCCGCATCCCCGACGGCTACCTGGTCGAGGTCAACGTTCCCGTGCGAATGCCCTGCTCCCATGGGAGGCACGATACATGGCTGTTCCGGGTAGCCTTGCCGCCATGCAAGACCGCGTCTGCTACCGCCACCCCGAGGAACCCACCGGCATTGTCTGCCAGCGCTGCCGCCGTCCCATCTGCCCGCGCTGCATGGTGGCGGGCTCCGTCGGTTTCCAGTGCCCCAGTTGCGTTGCGGAGGGACGACGTCAGACCCGGCAGGGGCAGCTGCCCTACGGTGGAGTCCGCAGCAGCAACCCGGCTTTGACGTCGCAGGTGCTGATTGGCATCAACCTGGTGGTGTGGGCCGCGGTCTTCTTCACGGGCGGTCTGCAGAGCCCACTCGTGCGGTGGCTGGCGATCCGCACCGAGGGCTGGTGCCTGGTGAACGACGCCTACCTGGTGCCCGTCGCGGCCGCGGAGTGCGTGGGAAACAGAACGTGGATTGACGGGGTGGCCTCCGGGGCGTGGTGGCAGGTCCTCACCAACGCTTTCGTGCACGTTGAGCTGCTCCATTTGGCGTTTAACATGGCGGCCCTGTTCATCCTGGGGCCGCAGTTGGAACAGGCGCTGGGCCGGGTCCGATTCCTGACGGTGTACCTGGTCTCGGCGCTGGCGGGCTCGGCGGTGGTGCTGTGGTTCACCGACACGCATGTCACGACCCTGGGTGCCTCAGGTGCGATCTTCGGGATGATGGGCGCCGTGCTCGTGCTGGTCCTGAAGCACCGCGGCGACGTGCGGGCCATCCTGGTGTGGCTAGGCCTGAACGTCGTGATCACCGTCATCGGGGCGGCGTCGATTTCCTGGCAGGGACACCTGGGCGGCCTGCTCGGGGGGCTCGCCGTGACCGCGGCGATCATCGGCCTGCCCCGGGAGCAGCGTCAGCGCTGGCAGTGGCCGCTGGTGGGCCTCATCGTGGTGTTGATCGCGGCGGCCATCGTCGCCCGGGTGTTCCAGCTGGCCTGAACTCAGCTGAGGAGCGCCGTGATAAGCGGCGCGGCCGACGTGGACCCCGACGATCCCTGCTGCAGGAACACGGCGACGGCGTACTTGTCGTTCCACGCGATCATCCAGGCGTGGGCGTCAGCGGTGTTGGCCGCGTCGGCCCCGAACTCGGCGGTGCCGGACTTGGCGCCCGTCATCACCCCTTGCAGGCCCTTGCCGGTGCCGTAGTCCACGCCCGAGCGCATCATGGCCTGCAGGCTAGTCGCCTCCTCGGGGGTCAGCGCCGTCGCGGTGGAGGTGGCCTGGTGGTCCTTGACTAGCCACGGGATGGTGGTTTTGCCGGAGCCGACGCTGGCGGCGACGGCGGCCATGCCCAGCGGCGACATCTCGATGCCGCCCTGCCCGATCATGCTGATGGCCCGGTCGATCGGGTCGTTGACGTTGGGCTCCACCTTGCCGAAGTTGGAGGTGAAACCGGCATCATAGTCGGTGCCAACGCCGAGGCTGGCTGCCGCTGCTTTCAGCGCGTCGGGCGTGATCTGCTCGGCTGCGGCCGCGAAGGTGGTGTTGCAGGAGTAGGCCAGAGCGTCCTTGAACGGGATACTGCCCGTGTGCACCTCCGGGTAGCGCGCGTAGTTCTTGACGGTGTGCCCGCCGACTTCCACCGATATGGGGCATTCCACCGTCGAGTCGGCCGTCAGCCCGTCGGCGCGGATCATCGCCAGCGACGAAATCACCTTGAATGTGGAGCCGGGTGCGAAGCTGCCATAGGTGGCGTACGGATACTCGCCAGCGCCTTTCGAGTTGGCGGCCGCCAGCACCCCGCCGTCGTTGATGTCGAGGACGACGATGGCGGCCGTCTGGTCGTCGGGGATCTGCTGCGCCAACAACGCCTCGGCCTTCTCCTGCAACGCCCGGTCCAGGGACAGCTGGATGGGGGCCCCAACGCTCTCCTGCTGATCGTACAGCGACACGGTCTCGGCGGTGGCCCCGGAGCGGGCGACGAGGTCGACGCGTACCTGCGGCGCCCCCCGCAGTTGCTCGTCGTAGCGGGCTTGTAGGCCGCTGACCCCCACCATGTCGGAGGCGCTGATGGCGCCCTCCGCCTTCTCGATCTGCTCCGGTGTGGGGTTGCCGACCTTGCCCAGCAGACTGAGGGCGAAGGTGTCGCTGGGCGCCACCATGCCCGCCGTCTCGTGCACCGCCCCGCCCGGGATATCGGTGACGGTGGGCGGAATCTGGTCCTGCGCCATCGTCGCGGCGATGACGAACTGCTGCGGCCCGCCCGCCAGGACCTTCTCGGTGTAGGCGGCTGCGTCGATGCTCAGCATCTCCGCCAGCTTGGCGGCGGAAGCGGGCCAGTTCGCTTCCTCGACGAGGGATTTATCGATGCCGACTTGGTAGAGGGTGCGTTCTTCGACGAGGGCCAGACCGTCCTTGTCGTTGATGGGTGCGCGCTTGGGTTGCTTGCGGGTGTGCCGGAGCCGCGTCTCGGCGGTCAACTGTGGGTGTACCACCGTCGGCGACCACACGGCCGCCCAGTTCCCGTCGGTGTTCTCCAGCGGGAGGGTGGCGGTGTATTCCCACATGCCTTGGGTGACGGGGTAGGTGTATTTCAGCTGCGCGGCGGCGGTCTTACCGTCGTCCTCGTAGGTGATGCCCGTCACCTCCACGGCGGGGACGATGCCGTCCATACCGGCGAAGATCACGTTCAGTTCGGCGGTGGCGTCGGCGGGCGAGGTGGTCAGGGGCGCGGCCGTCAGGTCGGACTTCGGGAGACCCGCGACGACCTGCGCGACAACATCGTCGGCTGCCGGGACGCCGTCGGGTGGGGTGCCCGGGTCGCGTTGCGACCCGCCAGGGACGCATCCGGCCGTCAGAAGCACCGCGGCTAGCGTGCACGCCAGCCCGGCTTGTAGCTTCTTGCCCCACCTGGCCCGAGTAGTCACGGCAATCCCTTCCCTTCAGCGTGTGAGGGTGCAGGAACTGGCGGCGCCCTCGCACCTATGAGCGTACCGGCAGCGCCCAGCACAGCCGGAGGAACGGCTGGGAAGCCCACCCGAGCAGTTGAGTAATTGGGTGCGAGCACCGTAGCCAGGTACCCTGAGAACTGTGCTGCGATGTCTCAATCCCGCGTCACAGCCCACGACGTTCTCATCCAAGGAGTGAACCCGGTTGTCCGTCCCCCTTTGGGTCTGGGCTCTGACCATCGTCCTCATCGCCGGTCTGCTTGCCTTCGACTTCTTCGTTCATGTCCGCAAGGCCCACATCCCCACCATCCGGGAAGCCGCTACCTGGTCGGCCATCTACGTTGGCCTAGCCGTGCTGTTTGGCGTCGCCGTGCTGATTTTTGGTGGCCACGAGATGGGGTTCCAATACTTCAACGGCTGGCTCGTCGAGAAGGCTCTCAGCGTCGATAACCTGTTTGTGTTTCTGGTGATCATCGGGTCCTTTGCCGTGCCCCGTGAGGATCAGCAGAAGGTGTTGCTGTTCGGCATCGCGTTCGCCCTGCTGACGCGGTCGGTGCTCATCGCCGCCGGTGCCGCGATGATTGAGGCTTGGAGTTGGGTGTTCTACATCTTCGGGCTCGTGCTCATCATCACCGCCGGAAAGCTCCTCGCCCCTGAGGAGGGCGAGTCCGACGAGGCCGACAATTTCATCATCCGCCTCGCCAAGAAATATCTGCACACCACCGACCACTACGACGGCGACCGGCTGTTCACCATGGAGAACGGCAGGTTGGTTTTAACCCCCATGCTGCTGGTGATGGTGGCCATCGGCGGAACCGATGTGATGTTCGCCGTGGATTCCGTCCCCGCTGTCTACGGCGTCACCCAGGAGCCATACCTGGTGTTCACGGCGACGGCATTTTCCTTGATGGGGCTGCGTCAGCTGTACTTCCTCATCGACGACCTGCTTGACCGCCTCATCTACCTCAAATTTGGTTTGGCCGCGATCTTGGCGTTCATCGGCATCAAACTGATCCTCCACGCCCTGCACGAGAACAACCTGAGTTTCATCAACGACGGCCAGCCCGTGCCCGTCTACGAATTCGGGGATGTGCAGGCGCTCCTGGTGGTTATCGGCCTGCTGACCGTCACGATCGTCGCGTCGCTGCTCAGTCCCAAGGGCGCCGTCGCCTCCGCCGTCCGGGTGCTCGACCGTAAGGCCCACGCCTACCTGCACACCGAATATCACGGCACCGATGAGGAACGTACCGCCCTCTACGATGAGATCGTCGCCCGGGAGGCGAAGCTGAAGGACATGGACCCAGAGCTGGTGGCCCACTACCTGGACGCCTCCGGGGTGGAACTGGTGCTGGCGAAGGTCCACAAGCTGCATGGGGATCTGACCTGACATGGCGGTCGGATCGGCGCTGCGGCGGCTTCTGCGGCAGCCCGGGTTTCGGCGGCTGCTGAGCCTTCGCGTCCTGTCCCAGGCGGCCGACGGGACGCTGCAGGTGGGCATGGCCTCCTACCTGCTGTTCTCGCCGATGAGCCAGCCGGATGCCTGGTCGATCGCGGCCATCCTGGCCATCACGTTCCTGCCCTTTACCGTGCTGGGTCCGTTTGTCTCCCCGCTGCTGGATGTATGGTCCCGGCGGCAGGTGGCGGTGGTCTCCGACATCATCCGGGCTTCGCTGTGTGCGCTCATCGGGGTGTTGATCTTCGTCAGCGCCACCCACGGCAACTGGGAGGTTGTGCTGTTCGCGGCGCTGCTGGTGGCGATGAGCATCAACCGGTTCATGCTGGCGGGACTGACGGCCGGCCTGCAGCACGTCGTCGAGCCCGATGAGTACCTGACCGCGTCGGCCATCCTGCCGATGGTGGGCCCGATGGGTGTGGTCATCGGGGCGGTGCTGGGGATAGCGGGTCGGCTTGGGCTGGCCCCTGTCCTCGGCGACGATCCCGCCAACGCGGTGGTGTTCTGGGTCGCGGCGGTGCTGTTCACCGGGTCCGTGGCGCTCGGGTTAGGGTTTCGGCGCGACGCCCTCGGCCCCAGCGAAGGAGCCTCCCGCACCCGCGCCTCGGAGGTGTGGCGGGACCTCGCCGCGGCCGGCCGTCACCTCGCCGTACGCCCCGTCCCGATGCTGGCCATCACGGGACTGGCGGCGATGCGGCTGCTGTTCGGGCTGTTCTCCGTCGCCATCATCCTGGGTTTTAGAAACCTGATTCACATCGACCCCATTGATGCCCTAGCCGACCTCACCTTGTGGGGGACCCTGACTGGCGTCGGCTTCATCTCCGCCAGCGCGGTCGTGCCGCCGGTGGCGCGGTTCGTGGGGCTGCGGGTCTCGGTCGCCGTCATGCTCGGCATCGCGGCACTGGCGACGGCGACGATGATGCTGGGTGGCCGGGAGGTGCTGCTGGTCGCGTCGGTGTTCGTCGGGTTGGGGGCGCAGGGCTACAAGATCCTGGCCGACACGATGGTGCAGGCCGGCATCGACGAGGCGTTCAAAGGCCGCGTCTTCACGTTCTACGACATGGCCTTCAACGGTGCCTTCGTGCTGGCGGGTGTGGTGGCGGCATTGACGCTGCCCGTCACCGGCATTGACGCCGCCACGCTCCCGGTGCTGACGGGCCTGTGGCTGTTGCTGGCAGCCGCGTTCGCCGGCGTCGCGCACCGGATCGGTCCCGGGTCCTTCGAGAAGGGCACCGAGGACCTCACCTCGCCTCGTTAGCTGGCCCGGGTTGACTTCACCCAGGCGCGGGTGTGCTTGCTCGCAAGGGTGCAGATGATGGCGATGGCCAGCAGACACCCGAGGGTGAACAGGTTCTTGGCTGGCTGCCCGCTAGTTGGCGTGATTGTTTGCGTCTGGCCTATGGCCCAGAGATTGATAACCAGTTGTGCGATGCTGAGGCCCAGGAGGAGCCCATACCACCGTCCCTTCAGGAACCGGATGCCGCTGACGAACACCATGACCGCCACGGCCGCGACTGCGGAGGAGAGCACGAGTGCGATGGCGCGGGCGGGCGACGGGAGCTCCGACGCCGTCATGCTCATGGTGATCGCGAGCACACCCAGGATGAACAGGGTGCCCAAGGAACCCGAGACGATGCCGAGCACCGCGGCGGCTGTTGCCGCACCGGGCCGCTTGGGTTTCGCAGGCATGCTGTAGGGCTGGACGGGCATGCCATAGGGTTGGTCCCCGGTGGGACGCCAGGCCCTGCCTGGACGAATGGGGGCTGCGGTGCGGCCCCGGCCTGCGCGCCCCAGGCCCCCGGCTGCGGCGCAGCTGGTTAGGTTGGGGAAAAAGGCGGAGCGGGCTGGGCGGCAGGTGAAGTTAGGCGATTGGATGACGAAGTCCGGTGCCGACGGGCTGGGCGCCCCCATGTCCTCTGCGGCGGAATAGGGCTGTTGCGTCGGCGTACCGGAAGCAGCTTCGTTCTGGTTCATGCAGTAGACCTCTACCGGAAACTAGGATGGCAGTGGCTTTAACCAAGGTAGCGGAGGGCCATGTCAGGGCCTGTTGTGTCTGAAACTTGGACTACTTCCGGGGCCCTCGGTGAGCGGCGCAACCTTGGCCACAGAGTCACGTCGGCCGGAAGGTTCCGCTCGCCAGGGTGGTGGATAGCCACGGCTCACGGGCTGGAGACGGTCAGCCCGTCACCCATCCGTCTGCTTCACGTGGTGCCGCCCGATCGGCATGACCAGCGGCGCACCGGACACCGGGTCCGGCACCACCCGCGACTCGATGCCGAACACCTCGTGCACCGTCTCGGGGGTAACCACCTCATCGGGTTTGCCTTGGGACAGGATCGCGCCCTTACGCATCGCGACGAGCCGGTCGGAGTAACGGGCCGCCAACCCTAGGTCGTGCAGCACCATCACGACGGTGGTGCCGTTACGGGCGTTGAGGTCGGTCAGTAGATCCAGGACCTCCAACTGGTTGGCGACGTCCAGGAACGTGGTGGGCTCGTCCAGCAGCAGGATGTCGGTTTCCTGGGCCAGCGCCATGGCGATCCACACCCGCTGCCGCTGCCCACCCGACAATTCGTCGACGGGGCGCGAGGCCAGTTCGGTGGTGTTGGTGGCAGCCAGGGCCCCGGCCACCACCTCGTAGTCGCGCGGCGACCAGCGGCCCATCATGCCCTGATGGGGGTGGCGGCCCCGTCCGACCAGGTCGGCGACGACGATGCCTTCCGGAGCGATTGGCGATTGTGGCAACAGCCCCAGCACCTTCGCGATCTCTTTGGTGGGCTGTTCGTGCAGGGAGCGGCCGTCGAGGATCACCTGACCCGACTTCGGCTTCAGGAGCCGGGCCAGCGACCGCAGCAGCGTCGACTTGCCGCAGCCGTTGGCCCCGACGATGGATGTGATCGCACCGGGCTCGACGGTCAGGTCCAGCTTGTCGACGATGGTGCGCTCGCCGTACCCCAGGGTGAGGTCGGTGGCGGTGAGGGAACGGTTGGTGGTCATGGGATTCCTAGTTCCGGCGCTGCCGGTTGGAGCGGATCAGGAGATAGACGAGGAACGGGGCACCGAGCGCGCCCGTGATGACGCCGACGGGGTAGCGGGTGCCGAAGGCGAACTGGCCGATCAGGTCGGAGCCCAGCACCAGCACCGCGCCGACGAGAGCCGACGGCACCGTCAGCGACGCGGCGGAGCGGGAGATGCGGGCCGCGATCGGCCCGGCCATGAAGGCAACGAAGGCGACAGGGCCGCAGGACGCCGTCGCCACCGCGATGAGGGTGACGGCCGCGACGATGGTCCACACTCGCACCGACATCACCCGCACTCCGAGCCCGGAGGCGGTGTCATCGCCGAAACGCAGCGTCGCCAGCGAACTGGAGCGCAGCCACATCAGCGGCAGCACGACGGCGCAGGTCACAGCCAGGGGGATGACTCGCGGCCACTCGGCGTTGTTCAGGGATCCCGTGAGCCAGCGGGTCGCCGTCTGCATGTCCCACTCGGAGGCCAGTGACAGCGTGTAGGTGACCACGGAGGTGAGCATTGAGGAGACGCCGATGCCGATCAGGATCAGTCGCGTGCCCGCGAACCCGCCCTTGTAGCTGAGGGCGTAAATCAGCAGGGCCGTGAGGATGGCGGCGGCCAGAGCCAGAAAGGACACGGCGGTGTCGCTGAGCCGCAACACCACGATGCCGATCACTCCGGCGACGCTGGCCCCGGCGGAGATGCCGATGATGTCGGGGGACGCCAACTGGTTGCGGAGCAGCGTCTGGAACGTCACGCCCGCCGACCCGAAGGCCAGGCCCGCCAGCAACGCCAGCGTGGCACGCGGTAGCCGCAGCTCACCGACGGTGAAGCTCGCGCCCGGCACGCGCTCACCGATGATGACCCGCCACACCTGCTCAGGGCCGTAGAAGGTGTCGCCGACCATCAGGGATGTAACCCACAGCCCGACCACCAGCACAGCCAGCACCGCCACCACGCCGGTTTGGGAGCGGGTGCGGTGGCGCCGGGCCGCGCGCAGCGTCGGGACATCCGCGGATGTAACGGTGGTCATAGTTCACGCACTTTCTGGCGTCGCACGATCCAGATGAAAAAAGGCGCCCCGATGAACGGGGTGATGATGCCGACGTCGATCTCCGAGTTAGGCACGATGACGCGGCCGACAGTGTCGGAGATCAGCAGCAGGCAGGATCCCGCGACGGCGGCGAACCACAGCAGCCACCGGTGATCGGTGCCCACCAGCAGCCGGCAGATGTGGGGCACGATGAGGCCGACGAAGCCGATGGGACCACAGGCCGCGGTCGCCACCCCGCACAGGATCACCGCACCGAGGGAGGCCAGCAGCCGGGTGCGCAGCACGTTCTCGCCCAGCCCCGTGGCGACGTCGTCGCCCAAGGCCAGGGCGTTCAGGCCACGCGCCAGCGCCAGGCACAGCAGCGCGCCCACCACCAGGAACGGGGCCACGAGCACCACCTTGCCCCATGTGGCGCCACCAGTTCCGCCGATCTGCCAGCTGCGGAAGCTGTCCATCACCTGCGCCCGCGGCAGCAGGATGGCTGACACCAGGGACGACGCGGCCGCCGAGGTCGCGGCCCCCGCGAGCGCCAGCTTCAGTGGGGTGGCGCCGCCCCGTCCCAGCGATCCGACGCCGTAGACGAACAGCGCCGCCGTGGCCGACCCCATGACCGCCACGAACACCGTCGTGACGGGGCTCGACAGGCCGAAGAAGGACAGGCCGATCACCACCGCCAGCGACGCCCCCGAAAGAACGCCGAGGATGCCGGGGTCGGCCAGGGGGTTGCGGGTAACGGCCTGCATCGTCGTGCCTGCCATGGCCAGGGCTGCGCCGACGAGGAACCCCATGACGGTGCGGGGCAGGCGGGCCGCGACGGCTGCCTGACCGGCGGTCTCGGTGCCTCCGGCTAGCCCGGCAAGGACGTCGGTGAGGGAGATCGAGCGCACACCGAAGGCCGCCGACGCGACGACCGCCAGCGCCAAGATCGCAATCATGATCACGAGCCCGAGCAGCCGCCGTCCCGCGGATCGCTGGATCTCACCGAGCCCTGGCGGGGCAGTGGTGAGGGCGGAGGTCACTTGATGCCTTCGGCCAGTTTCGCGAAGTACTGGTCAATTCCCCAGCCGATGGACAGCGGTGACGGGTTGGCGACGACTCCCAGGTAGCCCTGGCCGACGAACACGACGCGATCCTCGGCGATGGCCGGGATGCGGGACAGCAGGGGATGGGCTTTGAGGGAGGCCAGCATCGGGGCTGGGTCCGCCGGCCCGTAGGCCAGCAGGATGTCGACATCGTCGAACAGCTCGGGGTTTTCCGAGGAGAGCTCGTACCAGAACTCGTTGGTCTTTGCGGACTCCTCCTCCACCACTTTGGGTGCGGCCATTCCGGCCTCCAGCAGGAAGCTGGCCCGCGAGTCCTTGGTGGTGTAGAAACCGAACTTCGAGAGGTCGTCGTCGGCGTTCATGAGGGCCGTGAACATCACCTTCTTGCCCTTGAGCTGCGGATACTTGTCCGCGGCCGCCGTCACGTCGCCTTTCAGCTTGGTGATCAGGGCGTCGCCCTCGGAGGCCAGGCCCATGGCCTGGGAGTTGAGGCGGATCATGTCGTTCATCGTGGTTCCCCACGGGACCCCGGGGTAGGCGATGGTGGGGGCGATCTTGGTGAGGGTGTCGTAGTCCGCCTGCGTGATGCCGGAGTACGAGGCCAGGATCACGTCGGGGTTGGTGTCGCTCACGGCCTCGAAGGGGATGCCGTCGGTTTCGTCGAACAGCACCGGGGGCTCGCCGCCCAGCTCGGCGAGCTTGTCCTGCACCCAGGGGAGGATGCCATCGCCGTCTTCGTCGCCCCAGGTCACCTTCTGCATGCCGACGGGCACCACGCCCAACGCCAAGGGAACCTCCTGGTTGGCCCAGTTCACGGTGGCTATGCGCTCGGGCTTCTTCTCGATGACGGTTTCGCCGTAGACATGCTGGATGGTGACGGGGAAGGCGTCGCTCGCGCCGCTGCCGCTGGAGCTTGACGACGTCTCACTGTTGTTGCCGGAGCAGGCGGCGACGCCCGCGGTGGCGGCGGCCGCGCCAAACAGCATCGCGAAAGTTCTTCTGGAAATCATGGGGGCTCCGTATCGAGTGATGGCTCACGTAACCCGAGTATGGTAAGGCATGCCTTTCCTAAAGTCGAGGTTCGTGGGTTCCCAACCGGCCAGCGCGTCGTGGGCTTGTCTGGCGTCGCCTTGGTGCGGGGCTACCCCCTTTTGTGAGAGGGCAGGGCGGGGCTCAGCGCCAGGATCGCGACGGCGAAAGCAGGCAGCACGAACAGCGCTAGCCGCAGCTCCGTTGCCTCGGACAGCGTGCCGATGAGCGGCGGCCCGACGAACGATCCGAGCCGCATCATCCAGGTGACGATCATCAGGCCGTTGCCGTGTTTCATGCCGGGCAGTTCGTCGGCGGCGTGCATGGCCGACGGAATCGCCGTCGCGATGCCCCAACCGACGCACCCAAACCCCACGATGGCGGCCGCCGGGCTCGGCCACAGCAGCGATACCGACATTCCCACGCTAGCGATGACTGCCCCCTGCACCACGGCCGACCGGGCCCCGATCCGCGCCACCAGGGCGTCGCCCGTGAATCGGCCCACCAACTGCGTGCTCTGCAGCGCCACGAAGGCCATGCCGGTGAGGAACGGGATGACGTCGAACTGGCGTTCCAGGTAGATGGCGCCCCATGTCGAGCCCGTGTCCTCCATCAGCATGGCGGACGCGCCCAGCAGACCCAGCGCCGCCAAGCGCAGCGTGGTCGCGGTAGGCAGCTGTGGGTGGTCACGGGTAGCCGTCGCGGCCTCTTCTTGATCCTTGCCCGGCAGGAGCAGCACCTTGGATGCGATGGACATGCCGGCGAAAACGATGGTGGCAATGAGACATTGCAGCCAGATGGTGACCCCGGCCTGCTTCGCGGCAGAGCCGAGGAGCCCACCGCACACGGCCCCGATTGACCACCAGCCGTGGAAGCTGTTGAGGATCGGGCGGCCATACAGCTTCTGCACCCGCAGCCCGTGGGCGTTCATGGCGATATCGGTCAGCGCGTCGCAACTGGCCATGAGGAACACCCCCAGCGCCAACACCGTCGCGACGGGAGCATTACCGATGACGCTCAACATCGCGATCCCGAACACCTGCGTGATGATCGCCACCGTCGCCGATGAGTAACGCCGGATGAGGGCCGCGGTCACGAGCCCCGCGGCGAGGCCTCCGATCGGTGCCAGGACGATGACCAACCCCCACCATTGGTCGTCCAAGCCGACGCGGTCCTTGATCTCGGGATACCGCGGGACGATCGACGACCACGCCGCCCCGTTCAACCAGAACAGCAGGATCACGCCCAAACGGGCGCGGCGGGCTAGCGAAGAGATTTGTTGCGTCACGAAAATAGCCTAGTGGCGGGAAGAAGCCGGACGGCGGGGCTCGTCGCTCAGGCGGGGTGTGCTCGGTGTGGTGACCACGTTCGCTAGCCGGAGCCCGCGTTCATATACGAGGTCACGGCATACTAGGCAAAGGTGCTCGTTCATGCTCCACATGTGGCAGAGCGGGTGTCCAGTCGGGGGGTCGGTCAAGTCCTTGGGGTTGGAGCCACGAGTAGTTTCTCGACGGTTTCGTGGGGGTGAGGTAGCCGAGGGTGGCTTGGGGGTGTTCGCCCGAGTTCTTCGGTGATCACGGCGATGGTGGGGCTGGTGCTGAAGGAGTTGTCGGTGCCTTTGGGAAGGTACTCGCGGATGAGACCGCCTGTGTTCTCGTTGCTACCACGTTCCCACGGGGAGTGCGGGTGAGCGAAGTAGATAGGCATCTTGGTGGCCATCGTTAGTGCGGCGTGGCAGGTGCATCTGTGGTGCCCTGGCGCCAAGACCTGGGGGTGTGTTTCATCAGTTCGGGCAGAGGCGGAGACGTGTTCGATCAACGCGTCACACACCCCGGGTGGAGTCTTTGCCCTTTTTCGGGAGTGCCAGGATCGATACGAACGCCGGTGCTGCGCCCGTGGGCGCTGATGATCAACTCTGCCTTCCCCTCATGCCCCCGGGTGCTCGCCGATCGAGGGCCTCGGCCGGGCGGTCATCAATCACTGACCGACACCGACAAAGGGCGTTATTCACGACGCCTTGTGGCTGGGCAAAACCCCTTGCCAGCTCAGCATTACCCCATGAAGGGGGTCACGTGAATAACCCCTAAAGAGGGGCTGTGCGCTGTTCCATCGACCGGCGGGGCTTGCGGTAGGTGCGTTTCGATCGCAGCATGAACTCCAGTGTTCTCGCAGGGTGGGTTTCGCCCATCGCGCAGCAATCCTGGTATGAGAGGCGCTTCGCGCGAGATCACACGCCCCTTGCCGGTGGGGAACCCTTACAGGGTTTCAGGGTCTCACCCCCCAAGTCTCAGCGCGCAGCCTCCCCGGGGGATCTGCCGAGGGGGTCCTAGAACAAGCACAGGTCCGCTAACACCCGGTGCCGTAGCCCCTCATCGAGTATTCAGGGTGCGGACCTTTTAGACGCGACCTTGCTCGCTGCGCCGACACGTCAGCGGTGACCGGGCGATACCCGCCACACCACCGAAACATCCCGACCGATCCGCCCCGCGATCTGCCGATACGAACACCCCTCCCGCAGCCCCTGAGCAATCGCTGCCCGATCCATCCATCGTCAACACCCGACGCAACAGCTGTCTCCTCCTGTTCTGGCAAGCACCGTTGCTACGACCCCATGACACCGCCATTGCCCCTTGTCAAAGTCAGATTCTGAGACTCTGTGAATGAGTCTCTTGGGGTGTAGCCAAGTCAACCTCAATGAGATCAGAGACGCCCTCGGTATCGTTGACTGACCTGATGTCTGCCTAAACGAGTGCAGCACACGCCGCCCTTGCAAAGCAGCCCCTTGAAGTCAACCATCTGCACAGCGAATCCAACGTCCCAGTAGTAAAAACCAATAAAGCTCAGCTAACCGCTTGACACTGCACAGGACTCCGGGTAAAAATGGAACATGCGAGGTTTGATGATGGAGTCGGACTCCTTTGAAGCTCTTGCCCTCACGAGAGACGCACTTGTGGTAAAAGGGCGGGAGAACGTAACCTCGTTTGCTCTGAATCGCAGGACGCGGTGCCGTATTTTGTTAACGAACACGGAGGCTGCCCTTTTGAAGGGGCTATGCGAATCAAGCGAGGCGGCAAAGGTGAGTACCCTGATGAGGACCCATATGCCTCAGTTCACCGCACGGCTCTTAGAAACTGAGATTATTACCCTAGCTAAGTCCCATACAGCTAATCCCTCGCCGCATCTGTTTGCCATGTTGACCACAGTGGAACGCTTCTTCATTGAGTTAACTTCCACTTGCGATCTTCGGTGTCGTCACTGCTTCGGTGCTTTCGGTCCCGCTGCACGTACTGATCTTCCAATGGCTACGATGAAGCGTGTAATACGCGAAGGTAGAGCTCTTGGAGTGTACCGCATAGATATTACTGGTGGTGAGCCGACTATGCATCCTTCATTTGATGAGATGATTATTGCGATTGGAAACGCAGGGTTTGTTTCTACTCTCTTCTCTAATCTGACTCATCTCGCTTCCAGAAATCTCGCTGCTCTTGCTGCGCACCCGCCCCTTCATGTGACAACGAGTATCGAAAGCCTGCAGGCCAAGGTGCATGACGGTTTTCGCGGTCAAAAGGGCAGTCTTCAGCGGACGATTTCTAATATTAGAAAGCTGCGTGAACTTAGCATTCCCGTTCAAGTAAACCTTGTCGTGGGGACCCACAATTACGGCCACGTACGTCAAACGATAGACTGGCTAAAATCGGAAGACCTTCCGATTATTGTGGACACGGTGCGCTTAGAGGGTCGTGCTACCAGAGATCTTCTTCTTAACAAGGCTCAAGCAAGAGGGTTGGCTGAACTCTTGGCCGAGGAATTCCCCTCACAGCCAACCCCTGGAATGTGCGGCGTTGGGAGGTCCATGGTCTACATCTCATCTTCGGGAGTGGTACGGCTTTGTCCAAGCCTTTCGGGGAGTGCATATGAACTAGCAAACCTCTCAGGGGAGAGCCCGGGTGTCACTCTCCAGCACGTACTCGACTCCCTCCCGAAGCAATACTCCGGATTTAGGAACCGACCTTGTCGAGATGGATGTCTTGCTGCCGACCGCTGCGATGGAGGTTGTCCCGCGCATGCACTTTTCTGGACTGGGTCGCCACAGGGACCTGACCCCAATATGTGCATGAGATTTGAGGGCGTGCAAGCATGTTCTCCAAAGTCCACGTTGCTGACACAAATTCCAAAGAGAAAGAGATAGTAAACTATGGTAGTTGACCTCTTTGAGCTCCACTCTTTCATCAAGGAAAATTTGGATTCCCATCCAATCTCGGAGCGCCGACGGGCTCCCTATCTTGATGCTCTCAACGCCGGCAAGCATAGACTGCATAAACCGACCATGTTGACCTGGAATGTAACGCGTTCGTGCAATCTGAGATGTAGCTATTGTGCACCTAACGCGCCCTTTGGAAAACCCGCAGGAAGCGAGCGTGACCGGCTAAGGATACTGGACGCCATTCTTGCTCTGAATCCTATATTTGTCAGTCTTCTCGGGGGAGAGCCAACCTTGGTGCCAGAGATCTCAACCCTCATTCACCGGCTCATAGAGCATGATGTGCATGCGGACTTAACGACAAATGGCGCGGGAGTTAACGACGATTTTTGTCGCAACTTAGAAGGTTTTGGCAGCAGTCGTTACACCATTATGCTCAGTCTCGATAGCAATAGCCCTGAAACGAATGATGCTCAGCGCGGGCCCGGAAGTTTCAAGACAGCAATCCGCGCCGCTCGGCGAATGGGGTCCTATGATCTTCCGTTCGCGGTAGGCATGACGATTACCCCGAAGAACATGCACGATCTCGTGGAAACCTACGAGCTAGCCGCGGAGCTAGGGGCTAGGTTTTTCTGCGCATGGTTCGTTATGCCATCTGGCCGTGCGACACGAGATCACGTGGCCAGCCCAGATGAAGAGTTCGTCCGCCAAGTCAAAACTGTGGTTGAGGGTTCGCAGTTGGGGGGACCTCGTCTCAGTCGCCTCGACCTAAGTTACTCAAGTATGCGCCATATCCGTGACTCCATGGGAAGCAACCACTGCCAGTCAGTGACGCCGCAACTGGCTGAAGCTGCTTCCATGATCGGATGCGAGGGCTGCCGGTATCGCATCTTGGTCGACGAGAATGGCGATGTTTACCCTTGTGACTTCTTGCAGTACAGCGAGTTCAAAATGGGTAACTTACTTGATGATCCGTGGGACGATGTGTGGAACAGCCCGCCTGCAGTGCTCAAAGCTCGCCTCACGAGATCAGCGAAACCGGGCTGCCAGAGTTGCGCTCTCACTGTCTGTGATACCGGATGTTTCGGCATCACCTATGCAGAGTTTAAGAGATCTGGAAAACTGCTACCGATGTGCGAAGTATGATAATGCCAGGCGTCTATAACGAGAGTGATTCGGCCGCGTTAGAATTGCACTGGGACCCACTCGCATCTTGGGATCTCTTTACGACGGTAGCTGACGGGCTGGCGACGGGTGCTCGCCGTATCGCAATATGTGTCGAAGCAGCGAACTACTCAAAGCTCCCTTCAGGAATTTTAGAGATACCACGGGTTGCGGTTGTAGTTTCACATTCCAGTTCAATAAGCACAGTGCATTCGCAGTGCCAACCGAGTCGCCAGCTTCGTCGTGTAACTCCCCAGAGCCTCGTTAGACAGATTAGGCAGCTTTCCGCTAGGGAGCGCCAAGAATACCTTATTGGGAGCATCTTTAGGTTCTCCCCCGGTATATACGATCTGTCCGCCATCACCCTAGACAATGATGTTACTGTTAGAGTATGGGACAACGTCGTATCGTCGGCGCTCTTACTAAGTCATCCGTGCTTTGCATACGGATGTGCAGCTCGCGATTGCCATTTGGGACGTTCGCTCCCACCGCGGCGAATCATGATAGCCAAGGACGGGAGCGTTATCCCATACAATCTCGATATCCAGAACTTCACTTTGGGAAATGTTTCAACACGGCCATTGACCCAGATTCTGAAATATTACATCGAGACTGAGGTTGGACTGAAATTTCGATCATTTGCCCACGAGCAAATGATAACTGCTGTAGCTAATGGGCTCTCCCTGTTCAGTGTTGACGCACTCCTCACCTTGGCAAGTGGTGAAAGTTGATGCAGGCCGTCATTCAGCTAACACAACGATGTAACTATCACTGTGATTTTTGTTTTGCCAATCCGTTGCCCGGCAAACAAGTTTATGCAAGTCCCGAGACCTATAGGTATTTGGAGACGCTCAGCCACATGGGAGTGCGAAGAGTAACATTTTCAGGTGGCGAGCCAACTCTTGTGAGAGACTTAACCGAAGTCGTGAAATTTGCTAAGTCCTTTGGCATGACAGTTGCATTAGCGACCAATGGCAGCCGTCCGCATCATGCCGCTTTGAGTGAGGTGGATCATATTCAGTTGAGCCTGGACGGGCCTAGTACAGTCCACAATAGAGTGAGGGGCAGTAGGGCCGCCTACGCCAATGTGGTGCGTTGCATAGAGCGCGCGCAAGTACCCGTGTCAGTTCAAGTTACAGTTACTAAAGAAACTTCTGCTTCACTTAGCGAGACCTTATGTATCATCGCTGACTTGCCCGTACTCTTTGTATCGATCATCCCTGTAGATGGTGCTAGAACCAGCGCAAGTTCCCCGTGGCTATTCGAAGTATTTAGAGTTGTCCGTCACCACTTTCTCCGCAAGCCGGCAACGCAGAGGATTTTCACCCCACTCGCGCCCAGGCTTCTCGCACGTGGACTGGCTGAGAATCAGTTGCGTGCAGGTGCATTGCCGTGGTTCATTTACCCGCAGGCCCACCGAATCTCACTTGGTTCACCTTCCACGAACTGGCGCTCAGTATTTCACCTGGATCATCTCGAGAGTTTTTTCGCAGAGAGTTTCAACCTTCAGCGACGGGCGGTTCAGTATTTGAAATCATGCACTCGCTTCTTGCCCTATGAAAATGAAGTAGTCAATGTAGAGAGCCTAGTTCATCATGCCGTGCAAAATGCACTCTGCCATCACTCGCTTGGAGAAAGGAGGTGAACACCATGTCAGTAGATGTCAAATTTGAGTCCGGATTCCTCGAGAAGCTGCAGGAAGAATTGGAAGAGCACAACCTTGAGATCAGCGATCGTGACCCGGAAGTTACCCATTTGACCTTGAGTCCAGAAAGACTTAAGGTTTTCATGTCAGCCTGCCACTGTAGTCTGGCCCAGCCCCAGTAACCATCAGCAGGGGTGCCGACAGGGTCGGCACCCCTGCCTAAATCTCTCATGGAGAGTTTGTGTGACTGAAATGGCCGTTAAAATCCGAGAACTAGTGAAGAGATTTGGAGACCGCTTAGTATTGAAAATCGACACCTTGGATGTATCCAAAGGCGCTTGTGTCGGAGTGATCGGCCCAAACGGGGCCGGAAAGACGACACTGATTAGAATAATCGCGGGTCTCTTGGAGCCGAGCAGCGTGACTACTTTGACCGTTCTCGGCCGAAGCTCAACTGCGAGACGGAGAGGGAACGAGATTGGTCTCGTCACAGACGCTACCCAGCTGTACGGTACCCTCACAGTAGTCGAGAACCTCAACTATATGTCACAGCTGTATCGTGTTCCAAAACGTGAGCGGGCTTACATCATTGACTATGCGCTTGAAATATGTGGGCTTACTGACCGCAAGAATGATCGAGTCATAACCCTATCGACTGGGCTCAAACAGCGAGCCAACATTGCGCGCGCACTTTGCGGACGCCCCCAACTCTTGTTGCTGGATGAACCAACCAGTGGCCTTGATCCCGCAGCATCGCAGCGAGTTTATGATGCTCTACTCAAGCTGCAGGCAACGGGAATCACCATGATCCTTTGCTCGCACCTGATGAACGAGATCGAAGATCTATGCAATCGCGTCCTGTTCATAAACGGTGGACATATTATCTCAGATGCCACGCCTGAGAGAATGAAGAAGATCGCTGGTGAGCTCGTCTACACCATCAGTGTGGAGACTGATGATGTGGCAGCTAAGTTGCGGGGAGAACTTCGTGATTTGGGTCTAAGTAGAACCGCCATCCGGCGCTCAAACGGCCGGATTTTGATCAGTATTTATGGTTGCAAAGATGCCTTAGTAGTTGATGCTCTAGGTGTCGAGTACCACAAGTCGACCGCGACTCTAAGTGATGCCTTCATTCTCTTATCGGAGGACTTGTGAGTAGTCTAGTGGTCCATTTCGGCTACGGTACTTTGCAATTGCTAAGGCAGCAGAATGCCAAGGTGCGGCTGATGCTATTGATTCCGTTAGCCCAGGTGCTGCCTATCTTCCTCATGGGCAGCACCTTTTTGCCGAAGGAGAATAGTGAGTGGTTCTTGTATACCAACCTCGCCTGGGGATTCATGGCATCCTGTACCCTTCAAGCTTTGGTATGGACTCAGACGGTCATTAACACGTCGCGACTCGACATGCTTCTCTTGGTTGATGGCGGCCTTGCGCGGTGGATGATGGGTTTTACAGCGGGGCTCAACGTGTTGTACATCATCTCCACCGCTCTCAGTACGGTTGTAATTGCCTTCGTTTTAGGCTTCCCCGTGCATGCCCTCTTGATCATGATCACCCTGGTTGCTAGCATCCCCGTGACATTAGGCTCTATAGCGTTCATTTTGGGATGCGAGATCCGTTGGGGGCGTATGCTCCACATTGTCAATAGCGCGTTAGACCTATTGATGGTGTTCTCCGGTGTCCTCTACCCTATTGCTGCATTGGGATCTATTTTCGGCATGGTGGCGTTGTTTCTCCCAACTGCACAGTTGAATGAGTTTCTCCGCGGTGGAGGCTCTTGGCATCTTATGGCTGCATTAGGGCTCGCGGGTGTATATTCGGGAATAGGCCTATATTGGGTTCGGCGATCGGTTGCGCACTACCGCGTAACCGGCGTGATCGGAGCCAAGTGATGCTGGCGGCATTCTTCTACCGATATTGGCGGGTTCTGCTACGCAGCCCCGCCGATACCATCGCTATGTTCATTCGTCCTTTGCTCAGCGGGCTGCTGCTGCTGGTGTTTGCCCACACGCTCAGCGGATTCCAATCGTTGGGTGGGTTCATGATTGTATCCGCGATGACTGCTAATGTGATCACGAATACTGTTCTTGGGGCTGCTTATGAGTCGCTCATGGATCTGCAAGACAGCAAGCGTGAATTGATTGAATTAGCGCCAGGTGGACTTCGCAGCTACAGCCTCGTTCAGGCCCTGACGCAGGGAGGAATTGCCACACTTCAAAGTGCGCTCGTTGGCGCCGTTCTCCTGCCATGGACGAATGACAAACTCAGGCTAGATTTGGTTTTTTGCGTTGCTAGTCTGCTTCTGGGAATTACAGTCGTCGCTGTTGCGGCATGTACCTGTCAACACAGTGTCGTGCGCGGGTCCTATCTGGGAGTTTCTTTCGCTATTGGGATCGTCCTTGCCTTTTCTGGAATCTTCTATCCAGTGAACATGTTACCTTTGTGGGCGCGACTTGTCTCATCGGCCAATCCTGTTACCTACCTCGTGGGAGGTATTCGTTCTGGCTTCGGCGCTCTCGATACTAGCCGTTGGCCTGGGTTGCTCTATGCGGGTGCCTGGGCGGGAGTTTCAGTTGTGCTGTTTCTGCGGGCATCTTGTGGCCATGACCTGCACTCTGACCACTTGAGGTCCACCTAAAGTCCTGCCGACCCGAGTACCCCTACAATTGAAACCAAGAAGAGCCTGCCAAAAACTTGATGCGGGACTCGGCCAAGCAACTGCTGACTAGACTCGGCGGGGTAGATTTGAATAATGAGAGTCTACATCCTGACGGTATCAAACCGGCCCTGTGGCCTGGGTCTGGCGCTGTGCCGACCCGGACGATTCGATCGCACGGTCCCGGTGCTGCCACTAGGTAAGGAAGCGTAATTTTGGCATCTTTCGGTACCACGTCAAGAATCGCCCCATCTCGGGGATACGGCTCGACTGGCTCGCGAAGCATATTGAGAGGCTTACTGGCAGCTATATTGTCGGGGGCGTGGGGGCAGGCCACCGAGGCCGCCTTTTCCGACTCCTTGGGCAGCGGAGAGGTTCGGATGATCACCATGCTTGAGTTGCAGCAGGGCACCGTTCGCGCCAAACCCAGCGTGAATGTGTGGTTAGCTAACGTGCGTAACGTCGTCACTCACGGCAACAGCAATAGCGCTTGCGACGGGCTACGGCAGTACATGGCGGCGCAGAGAATGCTACGACCGGCGGAGTTGGAGGATTGGGTGATGGGGAGATCCCGGCCCGATTGCAACGGAAACGTCGTTCAAGGTGCGCTGGGTCGGCATGATCAGGCCATTGAGGGGCCGGGTGGCTGTGCCCCGACTCCAACCGTCCCAGCGATTCCCGTCAGTGACCGAGTCGCCAAGTCCCAGCGCGCGCTGGTTCCTGACATGGCGCATGAAGTCAGGAGGCTTACCGTGCCATCGACCACCAGGCAGAAAGAGCGTGACCTCAACGAGGCAGCCGATTGGGTAAAGGTGCATCGGTGGATCACTCGGGAAGCGCTGCTGCCTGTAGCTAGGATCCTGCCATGACCCGCCGCATCCTTTTCTTCGACATCGATGGCACCCTGATTGACCACGCACGTGAGATGCGTCCATCGGTGCCGGAGGCTGTGCGGCGCCTCCGCGAAGCGGGCCATCTGGTGTACCTCTGCACGGGGCGTGCGCGCGTCGAGATCCCCGACGACGTCATGGCCCTAGGGGTCGACGGCGTCATCTCCACTGGTGGCGGTTTCGTCGAGCATCGCGGTGAGTTGCTGTTCGCCCACACCATGTCCGACGACGTGGTGCGAGAGCTTGAGGGAATCTTTGAGCGAGTCGGTGTCGAGTATGTGCTGCAGGGGGTTGAGGCGTATCCGAGTGCGGGCCTTCTGCGCACGGCCTGCGCTTTCTTCGGTCACGCCAGCCCACCCGATGCCGAATTCGAAGAGTACTTCGGTTATCGGGGCCCGGCGCCGGCGAATTCCATAGCCAAGGCCACTTTTATGCACACCGGGTCGGGCGCCGTCGAGGCGATCCGGGAGGCAGCGGGTGACCGCTTCTACGTCATTCCCGGGTCTGTTCCGATCACCGGTGGGTCAAGTGGAGAAGTGGGACTGACGGGTGTTACCAAGGGGGCAGCCATCGCAGAGCTGGTGGAGTGGCTAGGTATGAGCCTCGCCGACGCCGTCGGCATCGGCGACAGCGACAATGATCTAGAAATGCTGGAACTCGTCGG
>JAUNKK010000066.1 GCA_030532825.1 Propionibacteriaceae bacterium | reverse complement strand
GCTTCTATGGCACCGTGACCCCGCCGGCTATCCAGCGCAACGTGCTGGAAAACCCGGGCTGGTACACCGCCTACACGCCCTACCAGGCCGAGATCTCGCAGGGCCGGTTGGAGGCGTTGCTCAACTTCCAGACGATGATCATCGACTTGACGGGCCTGGACATCGCTGGGGCATCCCTGCTCGATGAGCCGACGGCGGCCGCCGAAGCCATGGCCATGGCCCATAACGCCGCCAAGGGCAAGAAACACCGGTTCTTCGTGGCGGACGATCTGCATCCACAGACCCAAGCCGTGCTGGCGACGCGGGCCCGCCCGCTGGGCATTGAGATTGTGACGGGACCCGTCGAGGACTTGGACGCTGATGGCCTGTTCGGCGCCATCTTCGCCTACCCCACCACCTACGGGGAAGTTCGCGATTACTCCGCGCAGTGCCAGGTCCTACACGACGCGGGGGCCCTGGCTATCATCGCCGCCGATCTACTGGCGTGCACCCTGCTGAAAGACCCCGGGTCGATGGGCGCCGATATCGCAGTGGGCTCGGCTCAGCGCTTCGGCGTGCCCATGGGCTACGGCGGACCGCACGCCGCGTACCTTGCCTGCCGTGACCGACTCAAGCGCATCATGCCGGGGCGCATCGTCGGGGTCTCGAGGGATTCCGCCGGGAATCCTGCCTACCGGCTGGCCCTCCAGGCCCGGGAGCAGCATATCCGGCGCGAGAAAGCCACCTCCAACGTCTGCACCGCGCAGGCGCTGCTGGCTGTGATGGCTTCCATGTATGCGGTCTTCCATGGGGCACCTGGGCTGACCGCGATCGCGCAGCGCGTCCACCTGACAGCCGTCACCTTGACGGAGGTGCTGCGCGCGGCCGGTTTCGTCGTCCCCACACAGCAGTTTTTCGACACGATCACCGTCGAGGTTGGTTCCCGGCAGGCGGAGATCGTGGCCGCTGCCGCGGATCGGGGCATCAACCTGCGCCGGGTAGGCAACGACCGCATCGGGATCGCCGTCGATGAGACCACGACGCTGGAGATCGTGGCCGAGGTGGCTGCCGCTTTCGGGGCCCCGGCTCCCGAACGCCTCGCCGAGACGCCCGCTATCCCGGAGGCGCTGGTGCGCACCACGGAGTTCCTCACGCATCCGGTCTTCCACATGAACCGCTCGGAGACCGAGATGATGCGCTACATGCGCCGCCTCAGCGACCGAGACCTCGCCTTGGACCGGGCGATGATCCCGCTGGGATCGTGCACCATGAAGCTGAACGCCGCCGTCGAGATGCTGCCCATCACTTGGCCGGAGTTCGCCGCCCTGCATCCGTTCGCGCCTGCGGACCAGGCCCAGGGCTATGAGGAGCTGGTCGCCGATCTGTCGGTGAAACTGTGTGAAATCACCGGCTACGATGCCTTCTCAATGCAGCCGAACTCCGGCGCACAGGGCGAGTACGCGGGTCTGATGACGATCCGCGCCTATCATGCGGCCCAAGGTGAAGACCGGGACGTGTGCCTCATTCCCACTTCCGCGCACGGCACAAACCCAGCCTCCGCAGCTATGGCGGGGCTGAAGGTGGTAGCCGTCAAAGCCGCCGAGAACGGCGACATCGACCTGGCGGACTTCCGCGCCAAGGCGGAGGCGGCGGGCGAGAAGCTTGCGGCCGCGATGATCACCTACCCATCGACGCATGGCGTGTTCGAGGACACCGTCCGGGAGGTCTGCGACATCACGCACAGCTTCGGCGGGCAGGTGTACATCGATGGCGCCAACATGAACGCGCTCGTGGGTCTGATCCGCCCCGGGGACTTGGGCGGCGACGTCAGCCACCTGAACCTTCACAAGACCTTCGCCATCCCGCACGGTGGCGGCGGTCCCGGCGTCGGCCCCATCGGCGTCAAGGAACACCTGAGGCCGCATCTCCCGACGGACCCGAGCACCGGTGAGGCCAGAGCGGTGTCGGGCTCGGCCTTGGGCTCCGCGTCGATCCTGCTGATCTCGTGGGCCTACGTATGCCTCATGGGTGGCGCGGGCCTCACGCAGGCCACACGCATCGCGATCCTCAACGCCAACTACCTGGCCACCCGGCTGGGCGAGGCGTACCCGATCCTCTACCGGGGCGCGGGCGGCCGGGTCGCACACGAGTGCATCGTCGACCCGCGAGGCTTCCACGGGGTGACGGTCGATGACATCGCCAAACGGCTGATCGACCATGGCTTCCACGCCCCCACCATGTCCTGGCCTGTGCCGGGCACCCTGATGGTGGAGCCGACCGAGTCCGAGTCGAAAGCGGAACTGGACCGGTTCGTCGCCGCCATGCTGGACATCGCCCGCGAGGCCGCCGACGTGGCTGAGGGTCGGGTCCCAGCCGAGGAGTCGCCGCTGCGACGCGCCCCCCACACCGCCATCGATCTCGTTGGCGACTGGGACCGGCCGTATAGCCGCGAGAGCGCCTGCTTCCCGGCGGGCGCACGTCGCGTCGACAAGTATTGGCCGCCGGTCGGCCGGATTGACAACGCCTTCGGCGACCGGAACCTGGTGTGCACCTGCCCACCCTGGGAAGGCTCCGAAGCCTGACGACTCGCACGGGGTGGCCCACCGGTGGGTGGGCCACCCCGTTGGTTTGCGACGCGGCATCCAGCATCCGCTGGGCCGGGTGTCACGCGACTAAGCTTAGGGGTATGGAACTATCTGGACCGCTTAAGGAAGCATTCAACGACCAGGTGACCCTTGAACTCACCGCAGCTGTCGTCTATCGCCAGCTCTCCATCGATATGGAAGCCCTCGACCTGCCCGGTATCGCCGGCTGGTTTAAGGCCCAGGCGGCCGAAGAAGAAGTGCATGCCGACAAGTTCATCGCCCACATGCTGGATCGCGATGCCACGCCTCTGCTGGGTGAGATCCACGCTCAGACCAAGCACGTAACCACCGTCCTGGAGGCCTTCGAGGCCTCGCTGGCGCACGAGAAGAAGGTCTCTGAGGCCATCCGCAACCTGTACCGCCAGGCCCAGTCCACCGGCGACATCGACGCCCTGCCGCTGCTCAACTGGTTCGTCGATGAGCAGTTGGAGGAGGAGTCCACCGTCTCCGAGATCATCGGCCGCATCAAGCTGATCGGCGACGACGGCAACGGCCTACTTCGCCTTGATGCGGAGCTTGGCTCCCGCACCAGCGCCGACGACTGATCGTCGCGACGACAGCAAAGCGGCCCGATCTCCACGATCGGGCCGCTTTTGTGTTCCGCGGGTTACTTGGCGCGTTCGATGATCTCAACGAGGCGCCAGCGCTTCTGCGCCGACAACGGACGGGTTTCCATGACGCGGACGCGATCGCCGATACCGGCGGTGTTCTCTTCGTCATGGGCCTTGATGCGCGACGACTTGGTCATGACCTTGCCGTACAGCGGGTGCTTCACGCGATCCTCGACGAGGACGACGATGGTCTTATCCATCTTGTCCGAGACGACGACGCCCTGCAGCACCTTGCGGCGGCCGCGCTGTTTCGTGGTGGTGTTCTCGCTCATGCTCACTTCTCCTGGATCGCGGGCTCATCGACGATGCCGAGGTTGCGCTCCTGCAGCACGGTGTAGACACGGGCGATGTCCTTGCGGACCTCACGCAGCCGCCCGTGCGACTCCAACTGGCCGGTGGCTGCCTGGAAACGCAGCCCGAACAGCTCTTCTTTCAGCTCCAGCACCTTGGCATTCAGCTGCTCGCGGGACAGGCCGCGCAGGTCATTGGCAGTCAGGGACTTGCTCATCAGTTCTCACCTGCTTCGCGCTTGATGAAACGGGCCTTGAAGGGCAGCTTGTGAATGGCCAGCCGCATGGCCTCGCGGGCCACGTCCTCACCCACCCCGGACAGCTCGAAGAGCACCCGACCGGGCTTGACGTTGGCGACCCACCACTCGGGCGAACCCTTGCCGGAACCCATGCGGGTTTCGGCCGGCTTCTTGGTCAGGGGACGGTCCGGGTACACGTTGATCCAGACCTTACCGCCACGCTTGATGTGGCGGGTCATGGCGATACGAGCCGCCTCAATCTGACGGTTCGTCAGGTAGGAGGACTCAAGCGCCTGGATGCCGTAGTCGCCGAAAGCGAGCTTCGTGGCGCCCTTAGCAGCGCCGTGCCGCTTCGGGTGGTGCTGCTTACGGAACTTGACGCGACGAGGGATCAGCATGGCTCACGCTCCTGCGTTCGAGGTTTCGGGCGCAGCCTCGGCCGCCGGGGCCTGAGCTGCGTCGGCGCGACGGCGGCCGCCGCGCTCGGGACGGTCCCCACGGCCTTCACCACGGCCCGGGCGACGACCGGGGCGCTGACGACCGGAGGGGGCCGCGTTGCGCGCGGCCTTCTGAGCAGCACGCTCGGCCCGGGTGCCGGTGACGTCGCCCTTGTAGATCCACACCTTGACACCGATGCGGCCGAACGTGGTGCGGGCCTCGTAGAAGCCGTAGTCGATGTCGGCGCGGAGGGTATGAAGCGGCACCTGGCCATCGCGATACCCCTCGGAGCGGGACATCTCGGCGCCGCCGAGACGACCCGAACACTTGATGCGGATGCCCTTGGCACCGGCGCGCATCGCCGTCTGCTGAGCCTTGCGCATCGCGCGACGGAAAGCCACGCGCGCACCCAGTTGCTCGGCCACGCCCTGCGCCACCAGCTGCGCGTCGATCTCCGGGTTCTTCACCTCAAGGATGTTCAGCTGCACCTGCTTGCCGGTCAGCTTCTCCAGCTCGGCACGCACCCGCTCCGCCTCGGCGCCGTTACGGCCGATGACGATGCCCGGCCGGGCCGCGTGCAGGAAGATCGTGACTCGATCGGACCGGCGTTCGATCTCGATGGACGAGATGCCGGCGCGTTCCAGCGATTTGGTCAGGTAATTGCGGATCTTGACGTCCTCTGCCACGTAATCCGCGTAGTTCTTTTCCGCGTACCAGCGCGTGACGTGGTCCGTGGTGATACCGAGACGGAAGCCGTTCGGGTTGATCTTCTGCCCCATGCTCAGGCCTCCTTTGACTCGCGGGGTTCGACGACCACGGTGATGTGGGCACCACGCTTCAGGATCCGGCTGGCGGACCCCTTGGCGCGGGGACGGATACGACGCAGGGTGACCCCCTCGTCGACGAACGCCTGAGAGATGTAGAGGCCCTGCGGGTCCAGGTCCTCGGTGTTCTCGGCGTTGGCAGCGGCCGAAGCCACCACCTTGTACACGGGCTCTGAAGCCGCCTGCGGGGCGAACTTCAGGGCCGTCAAGGCCTCGGTGACATCCATGCCGCGGATCAGGTCCACGACACGGCGCACCTTCCTCGGGCTCATCCGGACGTGACGCGCGATGGCGTAGGAGCCGGGACGATCACCGAGCAGGGCCTCACGGCGGGCGCTGTTGCCGTTCTCATTGCTCATTGTTCACGAATCCTTTTCTCGCGCCTCAACGGCGGCGGGCCTTCTTGTCGTCCTTCACGTGACCCCGGAAGGTACGCGTGGGGGCGAACTCGCCCAGCTTGTGACCGATCATGGACTCGGTGATGAACACCGGCACATGCTTGCGGCCGTCGTGCACCGCGATGGTGTGGCCCAGCATGTCCGGGACGATCATCGAGCGGCGCGACCAGGTCTTGATGACATTCTTGGTGCCCTTTTCGTTCTGAGCGTCCACCTTCTTCATCAGGTGGTCGTCGACGAAGGGGCCTTTCTTCAGACTGCGTGGCATAGTTCCTCAGGCTCCCTATCAGCGCTTCTTGCCGGTCTTGCGGCGACGCACGATGAGACGGCTGCTCGCCTTGTTCTTGTCGCGGGTGCGGCCCTCGGGCTTACCCCACGGGGACACCGGGTGACGACCACCCGAGGTGCGACCCTCGCCACCACCGTGCGGGTGATCGACGGGGTTCATGACGACGCCGCGCACGGTCGGGCGGATGCCCTTCCAGCGGTTACGGCCCGCCTTGCCCCAGTTGATGTTGGACTGCTCGGCGTTGCCGACGGTGCCGATGGTGGCGCGGCACCGCACGTCCACCATGCGCATCTCACCCGAGGGCATACGCAGCGTGGCGTAGCGGCCCTCGCGGGCCACCAGCTGGATGGCCGCACCGGCGGAGCGGCCCAGCTTGGCGCCGCCACCGGGGCGCAGCTCCACGGCGTGGACCGTGGTGCCGACCGGGATCTGACGCAGCTCCAGGTTGTTGCCCGGCTTGATGTCGGAGCCCTCGCCGGAGACGACGACGGTGCCCTGGGTCAGGCCGTTGGGGGCGATGATGTAGCGCTTCTCGCCGTCGCGGTAGTGCAGCAGCGCGATGCGGGCGGTGCGGTTCGGGTCGTACTCGATGTGAGCGACCTTCGCCGGGACACCGTCCTTGTCGTAGCGCTTGAAGTCGATGATGCGGTACGCCTGCTTGTGACCACCACCGATGTGGCGGGTGGTGATGCGGCCGGTGTTGTTGCGACCACCGGTCTTCGGCTTCGGGGCGAGCAGCGACTTCTCCGGGGTGGAGCGGGTCAGCTCGACGAAGTCGGAGACGCTGGCGCCGCGACGGCCCGGCGTCGTCGGCTTGTACTTACGGATACCCATGACGAATCAGTCCTTCTTCACTCGCCCTGGCCGGCGAAGATGTCGATGCGATCACCCTCGGCGACCGTCACGATGGCGCGCTTGACATCGGGCCTCTTGCCGATGCCGAAGCGGGTGCGACGACGCTTGCCCTTGCGGTTCTGGGTGTTGACGGCGGTGACGGAGACATCGAAGATCTTCTCGATGGCGATCTTGATCTCGGTCTTGTTGGCGTGCGGGGCCACGATGAACGTGTATTTGTTCTCGTCGAGGAGGTTGTAGCTCTTCTCGCTGACGACGGGGCGCCAGATGATGTCGCGATGGTCGCGGATCTTCAGCTCGCTCACTTCTTCTCCTTACCTTCCAGGACATTGACGAAGCCAGCGGCCTCAGCAGCCTCAGGGCTGTTGAACCAGACCTCGGCGATGGTGCGGGCATACCACGGCGACTCGGGCGTATGGAACTTCATGGAGCCCTCGTTGCCCTTGATATCGAAGCCGTCCGGGGGGTTTTCGCCGCGATAGGAGTCCTTGCCGTAATCCTTCTGGACGGGATCGGCGTCGGTTTTCGGAGCGCTGGCGGGGGTCTCGTCGACCTCTGACTCGCTGGCCACAGCCTCGGCACCGCGGCGGGTGAAGGCGGCCAGAGCCGCGGAGGTGAAGACCACCGAGTCGGCGTTCACCACGTCGTAGGTGTTCAACTGGTCAACCGGCAGCACGTGCACGGTCGGCAGGTTGCGCAGGCTCAGCCAGGCGATCTCCTCGAACCGGTCGAGCACAACCAGCACCTTTTTCAGCACGTCCAGCTGCGACAGCGTCGCGAGAGCGGCCTTGGTGGAGGGGACCTCGCCAGAGACCACCTCGGAAACCACGAAAACCTGGCCATCACGGGCGCGATCCGAGAGGGCGCCGCGCAGGGCCGCGGCGATCATCTTCTTGGGGGTGCGCTGCGAGTAGTCCCGCGGCTTGGGGCCGTGGACGGTGCCGCCGCCGGTCCAGATCGGGGAGCGCCGCGAGCCGTGACGGGCGCGGCCGGTGCCCTTCTGGCGCCAAGGCTTGATCCCACCACCCCGGACCTCACCGCGAGTCTTGGTGGAGTGCGTGCCCTGCCTGGCCGCGGCCAACTGCGCCACCACGACCTGGTGGATCAGGGGAACGTTGGTCTGAACGTCGAAGTACTCGCCGGGCAGCTCGGCTGTGCCGGCCTTCTTACCCGCGGGCGAGTGGACGTCAACGGTGATGCTGCTCATGCCTTTTCACCCTTCTTTGCTGCGCTGCGCACGACGACGAGCGAGCCGTTGTTGCCGGGGATGGCGCCGCGCACCAGCAGCAGCCCGCGCTCGGCGTCGACGGCGTGGATCTTGAGGTTCTGGACGGTCACCTTGGCGTTGCCCATGCGACCCGCCATGCGGAGTCCCTTAAACACGCGGCCAGGGGTGGCGCAGCCACCGATGGAGCCGGGCGCGCGGTGCTTGCGGTGCACGCCGTGCGAGGCCTTGAGGCCGCCGAAGCCGTGGCGCTTCATGACACCGGCGGTGCCCTTGCCCTTGGTGGTACCGGTGACGTCGACGAACTCGCCACCTGCGAAGATCTCAGCAGTCAGTTCCTGGCCGAGGGTGAACTCGGAGGCGTTGGCGGTGCGCAACTCCAACAGGTGCTTGCGGGGGGTGACGTCGGCTTTGGCGAAGTGACCCGCCTCAGGTTTGGTGACCTTCTTGGCCTTGACCGCGCCGAAACCGAGCTGGACCGCGTTGTAGCCGTCCGTCTCCGGGGTGCGGACCTGCGTCACGACGCAGGGGCCAGCCTGGATCACGGTCACGGGAACGACCTTGTTGTTTTCGTCCCACAGCTGGGTCATGCCGAGCTTCGTGCCCAGGATGCCCTTGACGATACGTTCGCTATTGCTCATCTCGGACTTCACCCAACCTTGAGTTCGATATCGACACCGGCCGGAAGGTCGAGACGCAGCAGCGAATCGACGGTCTTCGGCGTGGGGTCGAGAATGTCGATCAGCCGCTTGTGGGTGCGCATCTCGAAATGCTCCCGGCTGTCCTTGTACTTGTGGGGCGAACGGATCACACAGAACACGTTCTTCTCAGTCGGCAGCGGCACGGGGCCTGCCACCTTGGCACCGGTGCGAGTCACGGTGTCGACGATCTTGCGCGCCGAGCTGTCGATGACCTCATGGTCATACGCCCGCAACCGGATGCGGATCTTTTGTCCCGCCACAGTTCGTTCCTTCTACTCGTCCCTGATGGAGTTCTCATGAACATCTTGGGGCCTGGACCCCTCGTCGCTCCGACCCCCGAGGTCGGGAGTGTCGCGCCCGAAGCCGCAAGGAAAGACCCGCCTCCAGCATCCTGGAGATCACATCTCGCGCTTGGGCTACCTGCTCGACCTCGACAGAAGGCGGCCGCCCGTCGCGGACGCAACGAACCCGCCCCCTGCGGAGCAACCTGGCTATTCTTGCACGTCCTAGAAACCAGGCCAAATCCGCGCCGCGCCTCCCCCGCTCGCCGGCCTCCTCGGCGCCCGGTCGCCTCCGCACCTGCTGCAGAACCTTGTGCACGAAACGCCGCAGACTGCACCACCCACGCCCCCGTCGCACGTCCCACGCAGCCACGCGGCGTTTCGCGTCGCCCCCGTGCCCGAAACGCCGCCCACGGCAGCATCCGGCCATTCGACACGCCTCATCGGCGCATCCGACGGCATTTCGGGTACAAGGCGCGCGCTTTGACGCTGGGTTGAGGCAGGCGACGGGGCTCCGCGCCTAAGACAGTGGAGCGAGGAAGGCGAGGATGGCGCGCACCCGTCGGTTCTCGTCGCCGGGCTCGAACCCGAGCTTCGCGAAAATGTTTGACACGTGCTTGGCGACGGCAGCTCCGGATAGAAAAAGGCGCTGGGAGATCTGTTTATTCGACAATCCCTGAGCCATAAGTTCGAGCACCTCAAGTTCCCTGGGGGTTAGCTCACCCAGGCCGGAGCGCGAAGTCTGCATCATGCTGCGCGCCACCTCCGGGTCGATCACCACGCCGCCACTAGCCACCATTCGGAGGGCCCCGATGAAATCAGCGACCTGAGCGACGCGGTCCTTCAGCAAATACCCAGCTCCCCCGGCGCCGGGCGCGCTCGGCAATGCAAACAGCTCCTGCGCATGCAGCGGCGAAACATATTGGCTCAGCACCAGGATCCCGACCTCGGGGTGTTCGGTCTTGACGCGGACGGCGGCGCTCAAGCCATCGTTGGTCATGGTTGGGGGCATGCGCACATCCGTGATGACGATGTCTGGCAACTGGGCGGCCGTTGCCAACTCCGCGACCCGGGCCAGCAGGCCATCCGCTCGGGACTCCTGCCCGATGATCCCAAAGCCTTGGCGTTCGAGAAGCCCTACGAGACCCTCTCTCAACAAAGCGGAATCATCAGCAATGAGGACGGTTGTCACTGTCTCCTCCAGGGACTCATTCGACCACGATGGCGGGTTGTCCACGGTCGAGTAGCAGGGGGATAGCCGCTGCCAGTTGGGTCGGGCCACCGGGCGGGGACGATACGGTGAGCCGTCCGCCCACGGCCTCAAGTCGCTCCCGCATGCCGGCGAGACCACGCCCAGGGATGGGTTCAGCGCCGCCAGGTCCGTCGTCAACGACTGAGATGAGCAGGTCCTTGTCGGCCGCTAGCAGCACTGTGACGGTTGCCCCTGGGGCATGCTTGGCAGCGTTCCCGATGGCTTCACTGGCGAAGAAGTAGCTGGTCGCCAGGACTCCCTCAGGCAGTGTCGGCAAGGGGTTGGGACACACTATGCGGACGGGGTTCGCGGCCGTCGCGGCCAGGTCCTCCAGCGCCACGGCGAGGCCCTGCTGGCTGAGGACCTGGGGGTGGATGCCGCGGATCGTGCGTCGCAACGCGTCCAGACCTGACTGAATGGCGGCAGCGGCCTCGGCAAGCAGGCGGGCCGTCCCCGAATCATCTTCCAGCGTCGGCGATAGACGCGCCTCCCCTACCTTCATCGCGGCTGCCACCAGGTATTGCTGGGCACCATCGTGCAGATCGCGTTCGATGCGCCGTCGCTCGATCTCATAGGCATCGACGATGGCCCGTCGCGAAGCTGTGAGCTCCTGGATCCGCCGCGCAGCCCTGTCCTCGTGACTGATCTTCGGCTTCCGTCCCCAGCGCATACCTGGAATCTAGCGGCCCGCCGCACCAAACACACTCCCAGCCCGGGCACGAAACGCCACAAACGCCTCTCAGCGCGCCACCTGGCCCCACCCTTTCCGCCCCTAACGGCGTTTCACGCACACCCCCGACCGCGCAAAACCCACCGCCCACGGCACCAACCCCACGACCCTCCACCCGACCCGGGCCCACTGCACCTCCCCACCACGTGCACGAAACGCCGTCCAACATCTCACCCGCGTTTCCCCGTCACCATCGCTGAAGCATGCGGCGGCGTTTCATGCTCAGTGGGGCCCAGCACTCGGCCGACGACTGGCTTTAGCCGTTGGCAGCATGCGGCGGTATTCCGGACTCGGCGATGTGACCGCGCGGGGCAGGTCCTGCGCAGGCGGAAACTTGGCCGGTCGCTGCAACCGCGCAGCCGGGACCGCGACATTCGAGGCGTTTCAGGTGGGGCGAGCGCAATACCCGAGCCTCGGCCCACGACGCTGAAGTCAGGGCATCCGAGCGACGGCGCACGGTCGACAAACGGTCCGGATACGACGGGGTCGCTTCAACGCGGATGGTTGGGACCACCACGAAAGGTAGCGCTGGCACTACCCCAAAGCGGGAGTGGAAACTGTGTTGCGACTCCGATTCCGGCGATGAAATGAGTGACATGAACAACCACTCCTCTGAGGTCCTGCTCAGCACCCGCGATATCACGAAGCGCTACGGCACCGTCGACGCCCTAGCTGGTGTGTCCCTCAGCATCCGCGCCGGAGAGTCCGTCGCCATCATGGGCCCCTCTGGTTCCGGTAAGTCCACCCTGCTCCATTGTCTTTCCGGCGTCTTGACGCCCAACGACGGCTCCGTGATGTTCGGTGGCCGCGACATCTCAAAAATGCCTGACGCCGCCCGTTCGCATCTGCGACTCACCGAGTTCGGTTTCGTCTTTCAGGACGGCCAGCTCGTCCCTGAGTTGCCGGCTCGGGAGAACATCGCCCTGCCATTGCTGTTGACGGGGTCTCGCCGGAAGGAGGCCTTGGCGAAGGCCGACGATCTACTCACCAAACTTGGGATTGGCGAGCTCAAGAATCGACGTCCTTCCGACATGTCGGGCGGACAGGCCCAGCGGGTCGCCATCGCCCGCGCCCTCAGCGCCCACCCCAAGGTGGTGTTCGCCGACGAGCCCAGCGGTGCCCTCGACCAAGCCACTGGCCATGAGGTGATGCAACTGCTCACAGCCACAGCCCGGCAGGCCGGGGCGGCGCTGGTGATCGTGACCCATGATCCCGCCGTCGCCCGCTGGTGCTCCCGCCTTGTGGAGATCCGCGATGGCCTCATTCATGCAGATCGCATCCTGGATCAGGAGGCAGTGCGATGAGCCGCGTCACCGGCCTGGGCGACCTCACCTTCCGCCTCACCCGCGCCCGCTTCGCCACCCGTCAGGGCGAATCTCTCCTATACTTCGCCGCCATCTTCGCGACCACCATCTCCGCGGCCTTGGCCCTCACCGTCGCGGCGGGGACGATGATGTTCTACGACCGCTGGCGCCAACCCCCCGGCGAGTTCGCGGCGATCATCGCCCTGGAACCTACCTTCGATGTCGTGTTGATGTTCTACTTCGTGCTGGCATTGATCGCGACGGCGTTGCTCGTGCCCGTGATGGTCAGTCTTTCTGCCTCGGCAGCCGTACTCGGCGCCCGCGGCCGGGAACGTCGGCTCGCGGCGCTACGCCTACTGGGCCTCAGCTCCGGCGACGTAACCCGGATGTCCTTGATCGACTCCACCATCCAGGCGACGATCGGCACCATCCTCGGCAGCGCGATCTACCTATTCACGGCCCCGCTGTGGACGGCGTTGCAGTTCCAAAATCTCCCCACCACGCTGCACCTGCCCTGGTGGCTGGCGCTGGCCGTCATGGCCCTGAACATAGCGATCGCCTTGTTGGCGACCTGGTGGGGCCTGCGGCAAGTGCGAATCTCACCGCTCGGTGTGGCGCGCCGCAGCATCGGTCCCAAACTCACTGCCGCACGAGTCGTCATCTTCGTCGGCGCACTAGGGGGGTTCGCCATCTTCGGCAACGTCATGCGCCTGGGACGCGGAACATTGTCGTACCTCATCATGGCGGCGGCGATTTCGGCTGTGGTAGCTGGCTACAACCTGTTCGGCCCCTGGCTGCTCCAGATAGGCGCCAAGCTATATGGCCGTCTGCCGGGCCCGGCCGCGCTGGTGGCGTCCCGGCGCATCATGGCCGATCCCCGGGCCATCTGGCGACGTGTCGGTGGACTCGGTTTCATCGGTCTAGTAGCCGGATACTTGGGAACCATGCCCTTCCAGACGAACGGCAATGCCGCCCCCTTGGCCGCTGACTTCGCCACAGCCACGCAGTGGGACTTCACGAAGGGCGCGATCGTCACCCTGGCGGTCGTGCTGACCTTGACGGCCACCGCCATCATGATCAGCCAGGCCTCCGCGGTATTCGAGCGCGCCGACCTAACCATCGCCCTCCACCGCATCGGCACCCCAGCCGGCTTCCACGCACGGGTGCAGTGGCTGGAGAACCTAGGACCGCTGGTCGTTGTGACCGGTATCGGCTTTGGGCTGGGTGTCGTGATGGGACTACCGATGCTGAACCTGGCTACGCGGCTGGGCATCGAGCACTCCAACGTCGGCATGATCATCGTGGGTTGCGTCATTCTTGCCGGTTTCGGGCTTACCGCGCTGGCGTTGCTGGCCACCCAGCCCCTGCATGCCCAGGTGCTGGGCACCCAGCGTCGCCGTAACGACTGAGCGGGCTTTCAGGTGGCGGCCATTAGGTCGCCACCCAACGCGCCCGCCTGGATTGACACCAACTCCCGCACGACTTAGGGTCCAGGGCATGGAACACCCCCGCATGATGCAGCTAGGCGCGCACTTCACCGCCTCGGCCTGCCGGTGTTCCCGCCTGACCTGTCAGTTCTGATGCCCGGCGTAAACCGCTAGCTGCCGCGTCACCGCAGTTTCTTTTCGGCGTTCTTCGCATTCGTCAGAACCAGGCCCAGACCACGGTGCTGGTCCGCTCATCCCTATTCTCAAGGAGTTCGTCATGCCCATTTCCCGTCGCCACCTCTTGGGCGCGGCTCTCGCCGCTGTCGCCGTGAGCGCCGCAGCCTGCTCCGGCCTTCTCCCAGCGAACCAGTTCCTGGCTCGTCAGGCAGCGGCAAGTTCCGCACCGTCGAGGAGATCAGGGACTCCGGCACCGTCCGTATCGGGGTCTTCAGCGACAAGGCACCTTTCGGGTACGTTGAAGGCGACGGTTCATATGCCGACTATGACATCGTCTACGCGGAGCGAATCGCCCAGGATCTTGGCGTGACCGTCGAATACGTGCCAGTCGAGGCGGCTTCGCGCGTCGAATTCCTGGAAACCGCAAAGGTGGACATCATCTTGGCGAACTTCACTGTCACTCCGGAGCGCCAGGAGAAGGTTGATTTCGCAAATCCCTACATGAAGGTGGCCCTGGGTGTTGTCTCCCCCGATGTCGCCCTCATTACCGATGAGTCGCAGCTGACAGACAAGAAGCTGGTCGTGGTGAAGGGCACCACCACGGAGACTTGGCTTGAAAAGCAGCATTCCTGAGATCACGCCGGACAAGTACGACCAGTACAACGAAGCCACGAGCGCCCTCATGGACGGCCGCGGCGACGCCTGGGTCACCGACAACACCGAGGCCCTCGCCTGGGCGGCAACCGCCGATGGCTTCACCGCCAGCATCTTGAACCTCGGTGATGTCGACACCATCGCGGGCGCGGTCACCAAAGGCAACGACACCTTGAAGACTTGACTCAACGAGCACCTCGTGACCCTTGGTGAGGAGCAGTTCTTCCACGCCGACTTTGAACAGACTTTGCGCCCCGTCTACGGCGATCAGATCTCCGCGGACGAGTTCGTTGTGGAAGGTGGCACGCTCTGACCAGCCCGTTTCTGCTGGAGGACGGGTCATGAACTGGGACATCGTCTTCCGGTCAGCCCCCGTCTACTTCGAGGCCGCGCTGTTGACGGTGCGGGTAGCGCTATACGGCATCATCGGTGCCCTGATTGTCAGGGTGGTATGCGCGCTGGCGGGGCACTTCAGGGTGCCGGTGTTGCGCCAAGCGGCCGCGGGCTACATCGAACTGTCCCGCAACACCCCGCTTCTCGTGCAGTTGTTCTTCCTCTACTACGGCCTGCCGAAGTTGGGGCTGACGATGGACCGCGAACTGTGCGCCGTCATCGGCCTGATGTTCCTGGGCGGCAGCTTCACGGCCGAGACAATCCGCAGCGGCCTCGGGGCGGTCGACCCGATCCAACGCCAGTCA
>JAUNKK010000065.1 GCA_030532825.1 Propionibacteriaceae bacterium | reverse complement strand
GCCCGGCACCCCGTCGACGGCGGCTAGGTCCCCGATGACGAACACCTCGGGGTGGTTGGGCAGCGTCAGGTCGGGTTGCACTTTTACGCGGCCGGCCCGGTCCGTTTCCGCCCCGGTCTGCTCGGCCAGTTGCGCCCCCAACGGGTTTCCGGAGACGCCAGCCGCCCACACCTTGCACACCGACTCGATCCGTTCGGTCTCGCCGTCGCCCCGTTTGACGGCCAGCCCCCGAGAGTCGACTTCCGTGACGAGGGTGTTCGTCAGCACCTCGACGCCCCGCTTCTCCAGGGATCGCCGGGCGCTGCCGCCCAGATCCTCGCCGAAGGATGGCAGTACGAGCGGCCCACCCTCGATGAGGATCACCCGAGCCTGGCGCGTGTCGATGCGCCGGAACTCCCCGACAAGGGTTTTCGACGCCAATTCCTTGATCTGCCCAGCCATCTCGACGCCGGTGGGCCCGGCACCAACCACCGCGAACGTCAGGAAACGCGACACGTCTGTTCCTTCTGGTGCCGACTCCGCCAGTTCGAAGGCCCCAAAGATTCGGGCGCGCAGTTCTAGGGCATCGTCGATGGTCTTCATGCCGGGGGCGTACCGGGCGAACTGGTCGTTGCCGAAGTACGACTGTCCGGCCCCGGCGGCGACGATCAGATAGTCGTATTCCGTGACGTGCTCGTGCCCGTGGAAACGCCAGTGCACCTGCCGGGCGGCGACGTCGATGCTCTCCACGAGACCGAGCAGCACCTTCACGTTCTTGTTGGAGCGCAGGACCTCGCGGGTGGACGGCGCGATCTCGCCCTCGGAGAGGATGCCGGTGGCCACCTGGTACAGCAGCGGCTGAAACAAGTGATGGGTGGTGCGGGCGATGAGCGTCACTTCCACGTCGGCGCGTCGCAGGGCTTTAGCCGCGAACAGACCACCGAAGCCCGAACCGATTATCACAACATGAGGCTTGCGCATATATGCATTGTGGTGGTCAGGGCCGACCTATGCCAACTCACCGCCCCGGCTCCTCAGCCAGCGAGACGCTTCGACCTGCCGCGAGCCCCTAGCCGGCGATACGGCGGGCGACGGCCGCGGCCACGTCCTCGCCGGACCGGACCGCTCCCTCCATGTAGCCGTTGAACTTCGCGGAGTACTCGGCCCCTGCCCAGAACAGTGACCCCTCGGGGGTGGCCAGCACCGGCCCGCTGGACGTCCAGATGCCCGGCGCGAAGTGGGCCCCGTGACAGCCGCCCGTGTACTGCTCGGCCGTCCAGTCGCGTTCCACATACTCGACGGGGTGTGCCGCCTCGTCGCCGAAAGAACGCACCGCCGACTCGGTGAAGGCCTGCTCCCGGGCCTCGACCGGCTGCAGCGCCAGCGACTCGGCCTCCGTTCCCTCGAAGAAACCCATCAGCAGCCCACGCCCCGACGCCGCGAGCGTCGTGTCGAACGTGACCCGCACGGCTCCCTCGTCGGCACTCGACTGCCCCGACAGCCCGCGCTCCCGCCAGAACGGCCGGGGATAGACCAGGTAGGCCTTGATGACGTTTCCGGCAGCGACCTTCTCAGCGGCATCGAACCGCCACTGCGGCAACGGAGGCTCGTGCTCCAGCTTCACCGACAACCGCGGTGGCAGCGTCGAGATGACGGCGCGCGCTTCCACGGCCTCGCCGGTGGCCAAGGTGACGACGGCGCTTTCGTGATGCGTGACCTTCGTCACCGGGCAGTTCAGGCGGATCGCGTCACCCAACTCGTCGGCCAGCGCCCGGCACAGCGCCGCCATGCCGCCTTTGACGCGCTGCTGGTTGAGGCCGCCGTTGTTGGCCAGCATGGATTCCAGGTTCGGGCCGGAATTGATCTGGAGCAGCCCCTCCTCCAGCGTCGCCCCAGGCGCCATCGCCCCGTAAGCGGCGGAATACACCTCCCCGAACCGGGATTGGGCACCGTGCGTGCGCAGGTTGGTGCGGACCCAGCGCCTCAGATCCTGTCCCAGCCAGGCGCCGTTCGCCGCCACCCACGCCGGGTCGTCGGCCAGGCGACGGGCCAGGCGACGCAGCCGCAACAAACCCTGGCTGAGATCCGAGACCTCGAACGGCGTCAGTTCCTCGGCGTCTTCGGTGGACGGCACCTCCAAGGCCCGGCCGTGGACCCGCACCAGCAGGTTCCCGCGGGCTGGAATGCCGATGGTTTCCAAGCCGTAGCGTTCCACCAACTCGAAGATCGCGTCATGCCCGGCGCCGATCCACTGGCCACCGAGTTCCACGTACTGGCCGTCTTTCAGGATCCCGTTTTCAATCCGCCCCCCGACGCGATCACGAGCTTCCAGGACGACGACGTCCAAGCCCCGGTTGCGTAGGTTCCGGGCAGCGACCAAACCCGCCAGCCCAGCCCCCACAATGGCGCAGTCCAGCATCTTCCCTCCTCATAACCGGAGCATGCATTCCTTAGGGGTAATCAGCCTACAAGGCCCTATTCTCCGGCTGCAGGCACCCTATCGATTAGCCTGAATAACCTCTTTCACGAAAGTCACAGACACCGGAATGCGGGTCACATGTTGCGGTAGTTTCTCCAAGTCCGCGAACCGTTCCGGGCGCGGTGGAACGCCCCCCGTCGCCTCCGTGATGGTCTCGGCGAACTTCACAGGCAGCGCGGTTTCCAGCACGACAACGGGGGCGTCGACGCGACCCTCGGCAAGCAGTTCCCGGGCCACGTGGACGCCGTCGGCGGTGTGGGGGTCGATGAGCACCTGGTGCTGCTGCCACGCCCAGCGGATCTCGGCTAGTCGGTCCGCATGGGTGGAGGACCCGGAGATGAAGCCAAAGCGGTCGCGGTCCTCACCGGCCAGGTTGATCTGCCCCTTGGCGGGCAATTCGTCGCCGAACAGGTGCGCCACACGTCCCCCGTCTCGCCCCAAGAGGTCCGCGACGAAGCGCTCGAAGTTCGAGGCCTTTGAGATGTCCATCGACGGGGAGCTCGTAGCGTGGGTCTCGGCGGCGCCCCGCACGCGGTAGACGCCGGTGCGGAAGAACTCGTCGAGCACGTTGTTCTCATTGGTGGCAAGCACTAGGTGACGGATCGGCAGCCCCATCTGGCGGGCGATATGTCCGGCAGCGATGTTGCCAAAGTTGCCTGAGGGCACCGCGAACGCCACCTCGTCGTCGCCAGGCAGCCGCAGCCAGGCCGCGAAATAGTAGACGACCTGAGCCAGTAGCCGCGCCCAGTTGATGGAGTTCACAGCACCGATGCGGTGCCGCGCTTTGAAGTCGGCGTCGGCGTTGACGGCCTTCACGAGGTCTTGGCAGTCATCAAACACGCCTTCGACGGCCAGGTTTACGATCGACGGGTCGTCGAGGGAATACATCTGGGCCTGCTGGAACGGGGTCATGCGGTCCGCTGGGGAGAGCATGACGACGCGCACCCCCGGTTTGCCCAGCAGTGCATACTCGGCGGCCGAGCCGGTGTCGCCGGAGGTGGCGCCCAGGATCGTGAGTTGCTCACCGCGTCGTGCCAGTTCGTAGCTGAACAGCTCCCCCAGCAGTTGCATCGCCATGTCCTTGAACGCGGCGGACGGCCCGTTGCTGAGATGCGCGAGCCACAGCCCGTCGGCCAAGTGGCTGACGGGCACGATGGCGGGATCGAGGAACTTCTCGGCGGCGTAGGCGCGTTCGCAGATGTCGCGTAGATCGGCGGCGGGGATGTCGTCAATGAAGAGCGAACAGATCTCGAAAGCCAGCCTCGCGTAGCCGTCGCCTGCCAGCAGTTCTCGCCACTGTGCAAGTTGCGCGGCTGTCACCTGAGGGTATTCGACGGGCAGGTACAGTCCACCGTCGGGCGCGAGCCCCTCCAGCAGGATGTCGCTGAACGGTCGGGGGGCCGGGTCGGTGGCTCGGGTGGAGACGTATCGCACGACAATCAACCCTACCGGCGGGGCGCCGGGGCTGTGCGACCCGCGCTCTACTTGCGGATGTCGCGGCGGGTGAAACTGATGCACGCCCAGATCGCGAACGCGACGGTCACGACGACGGCGTAGGCCGTAGCTGCCGGGTAGCTCAGCGCGACAGAGCCGGCATCCTCGCCCGTGGCGGTCATCAAGTATGTCACCCAGTATCCGTTGGCGAGTGCTTCTAGCACGGACGTAGGCAGCAGCCACTCCCACGTACCACCCACCCCGTCCAGTATGAGCGAGATCTGAAAGACTGCCGCGATCACCACCCAGGCGCGCAGCGCGGAGCCCAGCGCCATGGTCAGCAGGGCCGCGAGGAGCCCGCCCCACAGCCCAAGCAGCAGATATCGCCCAAGCTCAGCCGCCACGGCGGGACCGGCCAGGAGGTCGGTGGCGCCCCGCAGTTGTAGGAACACCACCACGTTGATGAGGAACCCGACGAGCAGCCACCAGGCCATGATGGCCCCGCCAGTGAGCATGCCGGTGAGGGTCTTCGCCCACAGCACCGGAAGACGTCGGGGCGTGAACGTCAGCTGTGTGCCGAGCGAACCGCTGGTGAACTCTGAGCCGATCACGACGGTGACAGCGACCACCGCCGCGAACAAGGCGATCGATCCGGTGGCGCTGCTGGTTCCGCGCAGGAGGTCCTCAAAAGCAAGCGGGGTGCGTATGAAGTCCTCTAACGGAACTTCTTGAATGATGTGCTCCTGGTCGCAGGGCGTCGCCGAGGCACGGCAATCCTCCTCAATGGCTATGAGCCTGTCCCCCAGCGCAACCTGCGCCTCCGTGATGTCCTCGTTTGTGACGGGCCGTGCCAGCTCGGCCAGGCTCATACCGACCACGCTGCCCACGGCCACCCCCAGCAGCGCAATCCATATCATGATGCGGCTGCTGGCGATCCTCAGCAGCTCGGCGCGCAGCAGATTAGTCATCACGCCACACGTCCCTGCGTAGCGGTGAGGTGCTCGCCCTCGGTGAGTTCGAGGAACACGGATTCAAGGCTGGCGTATTGGACGCTCAGATGGCTGGGCCACAGATCCGCGGCCCCAAGCACGCGGGCGACATCCGCCGGATCCAGCTCCCCGCTGCGGGTGACGTGCAGACGCCCCGCGACGAGTTGGCTGCTGTACCCGGCCTGCCGCAGCACCTCGAAGGCCATGGGGATGTCACGCAATTCGACGATCACATGCCGCTGCCCATCCTGCAAGAACGCCTCCAGGGGGCCCTCGGCGATGACGCGGCCGCGGCCGATGATCGACACCGAGTCGGCGATTTGCTCGATCTCACTCAGCAGGTGGCTGGAGACCATGACCGTACGCCCCGCGTCGGCCAAGGCCCGCATGGTGGTGCGAATCTCATGAATACCGGCGGGATCAAGGCCGTTGGTGGGCTCGTCGAAGATCAGCAGGTCGGGTTCCTTGAGCAGGGTGGCGGCGATGGCAAGGCGCTGTTTCATGCCCAGGGAGCAGCTGGCGAACGTGGACTGGGCGCGGCCGCGCAGCCCAACCTCCAACAGCACCTCGGTGACGCGGGATTGGGGCACGCCCGTGGCTAGAGCGATGATCTCCAAGGTGCGCTGAATGGTCATCGTCCGGTTGAATCGAGGAGATTCAACGATGGCGCTCACCCGGTCAATCACATCAGGCAGCTGACGTGGGACGGGGTGATCGAAGATGCGCATGGTTCCCCCGTCGGGGCGGACGAGGCCCAGCAGCATCCGCAGGGTGGTGGTCTTGCCCGAGCCGTTCGGGCCGAGCAGGCCGTGGACACCGCCGACCGGGACGTTCAGGTCGAGCCCGTTCACCGCCTGAACACGGCCGAATCGCTTGGCGAGGCCGCATACCTGGACGGCCCAGGACGCAGGAGTCCTCGCCCAACGCTGCTCGCTCATAGCCAAACCCTATGTCGCAACTCCAGTGGTGAAGTCAGCCCAGAGTACCTGCGCGGTCAGACTCGGGTCCCCAAATAGCTCCCGGCATCTGGGACAGCCGCCGCCACAACCACCAGGTACCGACGATAGCCAAGGGCACACTCGGGAACACTCCCGTGACGAACTGCAGCGGCGTCAGCAGCATCGTCACGACCGTGCCAGCCAACCACACCCGCTGCCTACGTACGCCGGGCTGAGCCAGGGCAACGAACGGCACCACCCAGGTGAGATACCAAGCCTGTAGGCCCGGGCCGAGCAACGCGAAGGCAAGCAGCCCGCCCAAGAATATGGCCCACGGACGGCCCGGCTCCTCGGGTCGGGGACCGAAACGCACCACCAACCACACCCAGGCGGCCAGCACCGTCAGACCGGCGAGTAGCGTGCAACTCCTGAGGGCCGGCGCGAACCATGCTTCCGGACCGTAGTTGGCGACCGCCTGCACGATCCACGACCACGGGGAGTTGCTGGTGACCTCAAGCGGACTGCCCGCGGTGAGCGCACTCCAGCCAAAACCGAAGGTCGCGAGGGAGATCCCACCGAACGCGACGACGGCGGCCAGCCCCGCGGCAACAGCTCGTCCTGCCAGCTGTGCCCACGACTTCCCTGGCGTAGCCGCCCAAGCCAGAGCGACGATCCCCAGCCCTGCCGCGGCCCCAGACTGCTTGACGGTGAGCGCCAGCCCGACGAGCGCCCCGCCCAGCACCAGGCCAGACCACCCCCCGCGGCTGGCAGCCACGACTGCCAGCGCCAGCACCGCCACCAGCACCGCGTCATTGTGCACACCCCCAATCCACTGGATCAGCAGCAACGGGCTGGCTATCCCCACCCACCAGGCGGCCGTGCGGGAGACGCCGAATCGCGCGGCCACCACCTTCACGGCCCACGCCACCACAAACAAGCAGCCAAGGTGCAGCACCCGAAACAGCAGCACACCCAGCCACGGGATACCACCGCTCAGCCAGTAGACAGCCCCGAAGACCAGCAGCGACCCGGCCGGGTATACGGAGGTGGTGTGGATCCAGTGCTCGCCCACCTCGATTCCCGGCAAGCCTGGTTCGCCCAGCATCATGACATAAGGGTCGTGGCCGTTGATCACCATCCAGCCCTGGGTGAGGTAGGCCCACACGTCGAGGCTCATGAGCGGCGCAGCCGCCAACAGCGGCAACGCCCACACCACCGTCGCGGCCAACGGATGCGGAAAACGCGGGCCGAGCTGCCACCACGCCAGCAGCATCACCGCGCAGGCGAGCACCAGCAGCGCGGAGATGGCGCGCCCCGGAATCGACCCAACCGGCTGGGGCATCACCCAGGAGACCAGGGATGTGGCGACGCTGGCGGCGAAGCCGACAGCTACCCAACGCCTGCCGTCGCGTGGGGCATCGGCGGCAGCACGGATTCGCAATGGGGGCATTTAGCCAGATTAGCCGTGGTCAGCCCCAATAGTCGTGTTGTCAACCGTTTGGCTTACGATAAGGCCGACGCCCAATCCCGAGGAGAACCATGAAGGCCTTCATCCGAGTGCTCCGCGACATCTCCCTAATGCTCACGCGCATCGTCATGGGCGTGGTCATGGTTACCCACGGCTGGCACCGCTGGCAGAACGAAGGCGTGTCGGCGGAGGCCGCCATCCTGGAATCGATCGGCTTGCCGAACCCCGCACTCATGGTGTGGCTGCTCATCGGGTTTGAAGTCATCGGCGGCATCCTGCTGATCTTCGGTCTAGCAACACCCTTGATCGGTCTCGGGCTGGCGGTGCTCAATATCGCGATCATCGTCACCCTGCGCCACGGCGCCTTCTACGTCCACGAATCCGGGTGGGAGTACAACGCAGTCATGGCGGTGGTTGGGCTGCTTCTCATGGCCCACGGCTCCGGGCGGGCGGGCCTAGATCATCTGTTCATCCAGCCCAGAGACGAGGAGCCCGTCGAACAGCTCATCGACGACACCGACCCACGCTGAGCATCCGCGCACAGAATTCTCACAGCTGCCTCATGGTCAAACCCCACCCCGGGGTGTCACAGTTAGTTCATGGCTCCTGCACAACCTGCCCCTCTCACTCGTCCTGACGGAACCCCCCTGAAAGTCCTCACCGTCGACGACGAGCCCAGCCTCACCGAGTTGTTGTCCATGGCGATGCGCTACGAGGGCTGGGACGTGGCCACAGCCGCCACCGGCACCGACGCCGTCAAGGCCGCCCGCACCATGAAGCCCGACGCCATCGTCTTGGACATGATGCTGCCGGATTTCGACGGCCTTGAGGTGATGCGCCGCATCCGCACCGAGCAGCCCGACGTGCCCGTGATCTTCCTCACAGCCAAGGACGGCGTCACCGACCGCATCACCGGACTGACCGCCGGCGGCGACGACTACGTCACGAAACCGTTCTCGCTGGAGGAGGTCATCGCCCGGCTTCGTGGCCTGCTGCGCCGCTCCGGCGCCACGACGGTGCAGCCCGACACGCAGCTCGTCGTCGGCGACCTGATCCTCGACGAGGACTCCCACGAAGTCACGCGCGGCGGCGTCCACATCAACCTCACGGCCACGGAGTTCGAGTTGCTGCGCTACCTGATGCGCAACCCGAAGCGGGTCCTCAGCAAAGCCCAGATCCTGGACCGCGTCTGGAACTACGACTTCGGCGGCCAAGCCAATGTCGTTGAGCTGTACATCTCCTACCTCAGGAAGAAGATCGACGCGGGGCGCGAACCCATGATCCACACCATGCGCGGCGCGGGCTACGTGCTGCGACCTGCGGGGGCCTGATGCGGGCGACGTCCCTGGCCGCGCAGCTGCGGCGGCGGGTGACGGCTGTCGTGGCGGCCTTGGCGGTGCTGATCTCCGCTGGGACCATCGTGTCCGCCGGCGTCATCTTGTATTCGCAGCTGGATGTGCAGTTGGACAACGCCCGGACGCTGCAATTCAAGGAGCCCGGGGCGCAGGACAAACGCCCGAAGGGCATCACGGTGCCGGGTATGCCGCCTGGCACCGTGACCGTCATGAAGGTGCCCGACGACTTGGTGTTGGCTGCGAAGATCGGGTACGGCGAATACGACGCCGTCTCCGACGAAGCCATCAGCACGCTGCTGGCGGTGCCAACCAACGGCCAGAAACACACCATCGACATCCCCGGCTGGGGCCAGTACCGAGCCCTGGCCCAGCACAACCACGAGGGGGCGCTCGTGGTGATTGCCCTGCCCCTAGACAACCTGAACACCACGATGGTGCAGCTGACGCTGCTGGCGCTGGGGTTGGGGATCGTCGCGGTCATCGTCGCGGCCTTCACGACGCGCGCCGCCGCGAACGCCGCGACGAAGCCACTGCGGTCGCTCTCGGCGACGGCCTCGACGATCTCGGAGCTGGACCTGGACCGCGGCGAGGTCAACGTGCCCGCCGTACCCGACCCGAACCTGCACCCCGACCACGAGGTCGCGAAGCTGACGCACGCCTTCAACCGGATGCTGGGCAACGTCCAGGGGGCCTTCGCCGCACGGCAGGCCTCCGAAACCAAGCTGCGGCAGTTCGTCGCCGACGCCTCCCACGAACTGCGCAACCCGCTGGCGGCCATCCGCGGCTACTCGGAACTGGCGGCCCGCGGCCAGGGGCAGGACGCGACGTTCGCGCTGGGCCGCATCGACGCCGAGTCGCGGCGCATGACGAAGCTGGTGGAAGACCTGCTGCTGCTGGCCCGACTCGACGCCGACGTGCCACCTCAACTTGGCCCCGTCGACATCGTCGAGGTCGTGCTGAATGCCGTCAGCGACTCCCGCATTGCCGGTCCCGACCATATCTGGCGCCTGGAGTTGCCTGAGGAGGGCTTCGAGGTGATTGCCAATGCGGACCGGCTGCATCAGGTGATCGTGAACCTGCTGTCGAACGCCCGCAACCACACCCCACCGGGGACGACGGTCACCACCAGCGTCGCCGTCGTGGCCGGACAGACCCGTTTGACGGTGCTTGACGACGGGCCGGGCATCGCCCCCGAGGTGCTGCCCCAGGTGTTTGAGCGGTTCACGCGCGCCGACACGTCGCGGCGACACAACGAGACGAAGTCGACGGGGCTGGGCCTGTCGATCGTGCGGGCCGTCGTGGAGAGCTTCGGCGGTTCGGCGACGGTGACGTCACGTCCCGGTCACACCTGCTTCACCATCACCCTGCCCCTTGCGACGTGACCGGCGATCGACCCGTGATGGCTGGTCACCGTACAGCACGCCCTCGTAGGCCTTGACGGCGGTGACCAGCACGAAACTAAGCACAACCAGCAAGGCCCACGAGCCCAGCTTGCCGACGTGCACCATCCGCCACACTGACAGCTGGTCCGGGTATTTCCACGCGCCCAGGAACGTCGCTGCATTCTCCGCCACCCACAAGGCGCCGCCGATCAGCAGGAAGGACAGGGCCAGCGGCATCCGGTAGCGTTTCGGGCCGACGGTGAAGTGCACCCAGGTGCCCCACGTTGTCACGACCATGCCGGCGGCAATCCACCACCGCGCATCGGGCAGGAAATGGTGGGTGTAGAAGTTGATATAGGAGGCCGCACCCAACAAGGTGACGGGCAGCCAGCGGTAGCCGGTCAGCCTGAGATCGAGGCGGCGGAAGGCCTGGCAAATGTAGGAACCGACGGCGGCATACATGAACCCGGAAAACACCGGCACCCCCGTGATCTTGAAGAAACCGGGGTCGGGGTAGCTCCAGGAGCCGACGCTGACCTTGTATATCTCCAGCGCCAAACCGATCACGTGGAAGGCGCAGATGACCAGCAGCTCACGCCAGGTCTCCAGCCGAAACACCACGAACACGATCTGAACCACGATCACATAGATGAGCAGCGCGTCGTAGCGGGAGATGGGGATGTCCATGGCCTTCCACACCAGGTCGGAGGCCCCGAGACCCAGGAAGATGGCGACGGCAAACGAGCAACAGACAGCCTCAATCCAAGCGAAACGCAGCAGTTGGATCACGCGAGTATTCTCCCGGCTTCGGTACGGTCCCGCACTTCCCAGGCATAGAACCACCCCCGGGTAAGCGATACCCCGGCAGCAAGCCACTACCCTGACTCCATGGACATCCCCCGCGAAGCCCTTGCCCGCATGGTCGATCACACCCTGCTGAAAACCGACGCCACTCCAGCGCAGGTCTCGGCGCTGGTCGCGGAGGCGCGGGAATTGGGCACGTTCTCGGTGTGCGTGTCGCCGTCGATGCTGCCCCTGACCGACGGGCTCGGGGGACTGAAGGTGGCGACGGTGTGCGGGTTTCCGTCAGGCAACCACACCCCGGCGGCGAAGGCCGCGGAGGCCGCGGAATCGTCGCGGCTGGGGGCCGACGAGATCGACATGGTCATCAACCTCGGGTTGCTGAAGTCCGGCACCCCCGGCCGGGTCACCGAGGAGATCGCCGCCGTCCGCCAGGCCACGCCCGGGCTGTTGAAGGTGATCATCGAGTCCGCAGCCCTGAGCGACGACGAGATCGTCGCCGCCTGCCGGGCCGCGGAGGAGGCGGGCGCGGACTTCGTGAAGACCTCCACCGGCTTCCACCCCGGGGGTGGGGCGACGGTGCACGCCGTCGAGCTGATGGCGGCCACCGTCGGCGGGCGCCTGGGGGTCAAAGCCTCCGGGGGCATCCGTGACTGGGCGACAGCGCAGGCCATGGTCGCCGCCGGAGCCACCCGGCTAGGCCTGTCGGCAAGTCGCGCCGTCCTGGCGGGTGCCCCCAGCTAAGCCACACGCTCTCGCCATCACTCGCGAACTACCCCGCATGAGCCGCCGACATGCCACGACTTACCACTGTGTACGGCGACTTCGACCAGCGAGAAGCTTAGGTTAGCCTAAACAATTGTGTCGATGGTTGACCCTTCCCTGGCGGGCATGCCAATCAGGTTCCGCCCTGCCGTACCGGGCGCGGTCGAATGACGACGCCCGCGGCGGCCAACACCGCCCAGCCCATCGCCCCGACCAAACCCGATTTCCGGACAGGCTTGGTGCTTTTCATCACGACCTCGGTGGCCACCGGAATGATCCAAACCCCCGTCGGCTCCGCCCTGCTCGCGGCCTGGCCGATTCTGCTGGGGGCCCTACTCGGGTCCTGGCGGCTGGCGTGGCAGTTGACCGGCGCCTACGCAGCGCTGCGCATCCTGCACTATCTCAGCGTGCTGGGAGCGCACCTGCCGCTGGTGCCGTGGCTCGGCATATTGCTGACGATGTCGGTCTATGGGTTCCCGGTGCTGGCCATGGGCTTGGTGATCTTCACCCGGGTGCCGATGGGCGAAGTGATGGCGGCCCTCGACAAGCTGCGGCTGCCCGGGACCTTCTTGGTGGTCATCATGGTCATCTACCGATACCTCCCCACTCTGATCGGCGAGTTGCGCATCATCCGTTCCGCTGCGCGGCTGCGGAGTTCCGAGGCCGCGTGGCGCCGCTGGCTACGCCGTCCATTGGCCGAGGTGGAGCACGCGGTCGTCCCGGTCCTGATGCGCTCCGGCCGGATCGCCGACGAATTGTCGGCGGTGGCGGAATGCAAGGGTTTGGACCCGCGTCACCGTCGCTCATCAATGACCGTGCCCCGCCTGGAGCCGATCGACTGGGGACTCATGGTGCTGACCGCGGCGGTCGTCGCCGCCATCAAGCTGTGGGGGAACCAGTGATCGAACTCACGAACGTCACCGTCACCTACTTCGGGGAGGAAACCCCGGTCCTCAACGACATCAATCTGACAATCCCGGAGGGGCAGACCGTCCTCGTCACCGGCGACTCTGGCTGCGGCAAGACCACCCTGCTGCGTTGCCTCAACGGTCTCGTGCCGGGGTTCTTCGACGCCCATGTCACCGGCAGCATCACTCTGGACGGTGATCCGGTGGCGACGCTGCCGACCCGCGATGTCGCGTCCCGGGTGGGCATGGTGTTTCAGGATCCCCGCTCGGAGTTCTTCACCTTCGACGTCACGAGCGAGCTGGCCTTCTGCTGCGAGAACTTCGGCTTGGCTTCCGAAGCGATCATTCGCCGCGTCAACGAGGTGGCGGCTGAGACCGAGACGGTCAATCTGCTTGGGCGGCGTCTCCTGGGGCTTTCCGGTGGCGAAAAGCAGAAGGTGGCGATTGGGGCCGCAACGATGCTGTCTCCGAAGGTGCTGTTGTTCGACGAGCCATCCGCGAACATCGACCTCGACGGTCTGGAGATGCTGCGCGGCGTCATGCTCCGTCTCAAGGGGCAAGGCGTGACGATGGTGGTGGCGGACCACCGCCTGGCCTACCTCACCGGGGTCATCGACCGCTGCCTCGTGTTGAAGGCCGGCCGGATCGTCGCTGACCTCACCCGCGACGAGCTGGATCAGCTCCCTGATACCTGGTTCACCGACCACGGGCTTCGTCGGCTAAAACCGCGGGACCTTCGCCTCACCGCCACCGACCCCGTCGCAGAACCGGGGCTGACGATTCGCGATATCGAGTTCGCCTACCCGGGCCAGGAGTCCCTTTGGCGCATTGCCGAATTGGCGCTGCCCGCTTCCGGGGTGGTCGGCATCATTGGCGCCAACGGCGCGGGGAAAACCACGTTCATGAAGGTTCTGCTGGGGCTGTTGCGGTCCCGCGGCCAGATCAGTTGGGGCGGTCAGCGCTGGCCGAAACGCCAACGCGCCCGGGATTGCGCCCTGGTGATGCAGGATGTCGAATACCAGTTGGTGGGCGAGTCGGTCTGGGATGAGATGCTGATCGGTTCCCCGCCGGGCGCCCACACCGAGGCCCGGGCCGCGGATCTGCTGGCCCGCACTGGCTTGGATGATCTGCGGGAACGCCACCCCCTGACTCTTTCGGGAGGTCAGAAACAGCGCCTGGGAATCGCGCTGGCCGCCATGAAGCAAGCTCGGCTGATCTGTTTGGACGAGCCCACGTCTGGCCTCGACGCCGAAAACATGCGCCGCGTCTCCAGCCTGCTGACCGAGCTCGGTGGGGCCGACAGCTTGGTCCTGGTCATCACTCACGATGTCGAGTTCATCGAATCCACTTTTGACTACACCATCCACATCGACCAACGTCAGGTCACCCTCAAGAGACTCGCGAGGAAGGATGAACAATGAGCGACCCCACGAAACCCACAACACCCGAGTCCCCCACACCACAACGCAAGAGTTCACTGGTGCGCGACGCCGTCACCATCGGCATCTTCGTCGCCTTGTACATCGTGCTGTTCTTCATCTGCGGCACCACTATGGGGGCGATTCCGCTCATCATGGTGCTGCTGCCGGTGATCTTCGGCATTTTCGGCGGCCTGATCTTCACCGTTCTGCTGGGCAAAGTGCAGCGAGCCGGCATCTTCCTGATCACCGGTGTGATCATCGGGGTCATGATGATCTCCATGGCCCCCGGAGGAATCATGTGCTACATGACCATCGCGGGCGGCGTGGTGGCCGAGGTGATCTACTGGCTGATGGGACGCAAGTCCTTCGCTTCAATGGTCACGGCCTATACGGCTTTCGTGACGCTGTTCGCCATCGGCGAATACATCCCCTTCATTTGGATGAAGGACGCCTATCTGAAGCTGTACGAGAACAGCCCCACCTTGGATGTGGCGAAAGCGGGCATGGACATGTTGAACCCCACCACCATGGTGATCTACTGCCTGCTGGCTGTCGTCGCCTGCATCGTCGGATGCTTCTGGGGCCGGGCGCTAACCCGCAAGCAGTTCGCCCGTGCCGGCATCATCTAGCCCCGAAGCCTCCCGTGACGGAGCGGCCCCAATCCGCCGCCACTAACCCGTGTCTGGCGACGGCGGATGAGTGCCGTCCCTTCAGGCTTGCTTCGGGCTGTCTTCGGGCTGGGTGACGCATAGCGCTGCGCGGTAACTGGGCATCCCTGCGGGAAGCGGCACATCGTGAATACGTAACCCCCGAATGGGGGAATGCGGCATGGCGCCAAAACCCACATAGTCGTGGGAAAGGCCACGCAGCAGACCAATTCCGAGGGCCTTGTACATGGCTTCCTTGCGCACCCAAAGGCGCGTGAATGCCTCACAGCGTTGCTCACTGGGCAAGCCACGTAACTCCTCGGTTTCCCGCGGGTGAAGGGACGTTCCGATCTGTGCGACGGCGCGGTCGTCTGGAATCCCTTCCACATCCACGCCCAGCGGCAGGGCCCCGACCCCGATCAGCACGAGAGAGCCTGAGTGGGCGAGGGAGAATTCCAGACCATCAGCCATCGGTTTGCCGTGTTCACCCACGCTAATCGGTACATCTGCCGCGGCCGTGTGTGTCGCACGCCCAAGCACCTCACGCAGCAGCACACGTGCCGCCGTCCAGCGCTCCCCCAGGTCAGCGAAAACAAAACGCGACGCGCGTTCTGCCTCGGCAGGCGTCAGAACGTCACCGCGGCGTCGAGCCCACGAGGCATCAGCCGCGGTATCGGCCAGCAGCAGCATCGCTTCCCGCGGC